>JBBQGD010000015.1:0-31747 GCA_038322655.1 Bacteroidales bacterium
TGATATGAAAACATCAAGTTCAATCTGGTTAAAAGATTCACTCAAGTTTCCGGATTTTGAGAGTTGGGGAGATGGTTATGCAGCCTTAACCTATGCATGGAAGGATAAAGAAATGATTATTAACTACATAAAAAACCAAAAGGAACATCATAAACATGAAACCTTTGAAGACGAACTCAAGAGAATACTTGTAGAATTTGGGATAGAAATCAATGATAAGTATTTCCCATAGAGTTATATTCAACCCCTTCGGGGCTGATCGGGTCTTCATTGCCTTCACCATGGGCGGTGCCTATGGTTATTAAAATTCAGCTCTTTCAGAGCTGTTGCTTAAAAGTAAAATGAAACAAATTTCAAAAACGGATTACCTCAAACGGATCTGATCTTGAACTCGAAAACCAGGCATATAGTAATGAATCGTTAATAAAATTCAGCTCCTTCAGGGCTGTTGCTTAAAAGTAAAAAGAAACATGTTTCACAAACAGTTTCCATTAAACGAATCTGATCTTGAACGTAAAAACCAGGCATGGCGTAATGAAAGTAATTTAAAACATGAGTACCGACATCCAATAATGACATCTTAAAACGATTAACTTAAACTATGAACATATCCGAACTATCCATAAAAAGACCAATACTTGCAACGGTGATGAACCTGTTTCTCATCCTGTTCGGAGTAATCGGTTATACATATCTTGGGGTCAGGGAATACCCTGCCATTGACCCGCCGAATATTACCGTAAGCACTTCCTATACAGGAGCGAATTCCGATATCATCGAAAGCCAGATCACTGAACCACTCGAAAAATCAATTAACGGGATTCCCGGCATTCGCACAATTACATCAACAAGTGCGGTTGGCCGAAGCAGTATTAATGTTGAGTTTAACATTGATGCCAACCTCGAAGCTGCAGCCAATGATGTTCGCGACAAGGTGAGCCAGGCTGCCCGGAATCTCCCGCAGGATATTGATGCACCTCCGGTTGTAACAAAATCCGACGCCAACAGTGATTTTATTATTATACTTGCCGTACAGAGTCCAACCAAAGGTTTGCTCGAATTAAGTGATTACGCTGAAAATGTTCTTCAGAATAAATTCCAAACCATTCCGGAAGTAAGTGCAGTAAATATCATCGGGCAGAAACGCCCGGCTATGCGTATCTGGGTTGATCCCGATAAAATGAATGCATATGGAATTGCATTTAATGATATTTCCACTGTTCTGAATAAAGAAAATGTGGAAATTCCTTCCGGTAAAATCTACGGTAATAAAACTGAACTTACCATAAGGGCTTTAGGGAATCTTACTACCGAAAAAGATTTTCGGGATCTGATTATTCGTGGTGATAAAAATGGCATTATCCGGCTTGGTGACATTGCCAAAGTTGAGCTAGGCCCCGACAACTACGAGAGAAGCTGGAAACTGAATGGTGTAAATGCGGTGGGAATTGCGCTAACACCTCAACCCGGAGCCAATTACATCAATATCTCAAACGAATTTAATAAGCGACTCGAAGAAATTAAAAAATCGCAGAAAGGTGATCTCATCTTCACAACCTTGATAGATAATACGCTTAACGTCCGCCAGTCGTTGAAAGAAGTGGGCGAAACGCTGGCCATTGCTATTATCCTGGTAATCCTGGTTATATTTTTCTTTTTCCGCAACTGGCTGATTGCACTACGTCCGTTAATTGACATTCCTATATCGCTGACGTTCACGTTTTTCATCATGTATGCTTTTGGATTTTCAGTAAATATCCTGACACTTCTGGCTATTATCCTTGCCACCGGACTTGTGGTGGATGACGGCATTGTTGTTACTGAAAATATATTCCGCAAAATTGAAAGAGGTATTCCTGTTCGTAAAGCAGCCATTGATGGTAGCAAAGAAATTTTCTTTGTTGTCTTATCAACTTCCATTACACTTGCCATTGTATTTCTACCCGTACTGTTCCTACAGGGTTTCGTTGGCAGTTTGTTCCGCGAATTCGGCGTTGTGCTTGCATCGGCTGTATTGGTATCTGCTTTTGTTTCGCTTACTATAACTCCTGTATTAAATATCATTCTCAATCGCAGAGGCGCTCAACATGGTAGTTTCTATAATAAAACGGAGCCATTCTTTGCAGGAATGGAAAGCGGGTATAGAAATCTTCTCACACGTTTCATTAAATTCCGCTGGACGGCATGGGCCATTGTTGCAGCGTGTCTTGTTGTAGTTTTTCTGGTAGGAAGTGCGCTACAAAGAGAAATTGCTCCTTTGCAGGATAAAGGAAGTGTACGGCTGTCAATAATAGGTCCCGAAGGCGCAAGTTATCCGTATATGATGCAAACAGGCGACAAACTTTCCGATTACCTTGCTGATTCAATTCCTGAAGTAGATTTTTCATTCGTTTCTATTCCCGGATTTGGCGGCTCAGGCGTAAACAGCGGCACCGCGCGGATCGGGCTTGTACCCGTAAAAGAGAGGCAACGCTCGCAAAGTGACATCGCAAAAGATCTTGGTAAAAAGATGTCACGTTTCAATGATGTAAAAATTTTCCCGATCGAAGAGCAAACCATTGCGGTCGGTCTGGGTTCCAGAGGCTCGCTGCCGGTTCAGTTTGTTATCCAAAACCTTGATTTTGAAAAACTGAGAACAGTAGTTCCAAAATTCCTTGAAATGGCTAATAACGACAAAACATTTCAAAATGTGGACGCAAACCTCAAGTTCAATAAACCTGAGGTAGATATTACCATCGACAGGATTAAAGCCCGCGAATTCGGTCTCACCGTAACAGATATCGCAGGTGTTCTGCAAAGCGCATTCAGTAGTCAGCGAATGGCATATTTTATAATGAATGGCAAGCAATACCAGGTCATCAGCCAGGTTGGTTTAAATAACCGGCAGACGCCTGCTGATATTTCTAACCTGTATGTTCGCAATAATAAAGGCGAAAATATATCGCTTGCTTCGGTCACAAAGGTTGTACCTAACGCTATGCCTCCATCACTTTACCACTTTAACAGGTATAAAGCAGCAACCATTTCGGCTTCCCTGGCCGATGGAAAAACCATAGGTGATGGCGTTAAGGCCATGCAGGCAATAGCCGATAAATTGCTTGACGAAAGTTTTCAGACTGCACTCACCGGCCCTTCACGCGATTATGCCGAAAGTTCATCAAACACGGCCTTTGCATTCGCGTTAGCTTTGGTCCTGATTTTCCTAGTGCTCGCAGCACAGTTCGAAAGTTTCAGAGATCCGCTCATCATTATGCTCACAGTTCCGCTAGCCATTGCAGGAGCCGTGCTCAGCCTTTGGGCCTTCAATCAAACTCTTAATATTTTTTCCGAAATCGGAATGATTATGCTTATTGGGCTTGTAACCAAAAACGGTATTCTGATTGTTGAATTCGCTAATAAACAACGCGAAGCCGGGTTGAATAAGCATGAAGCTGTTATTGAAGGTGCTACTTTGCGTTTAAGGCCTATTTTAATGACAAGCCTTGCAACGTCGTTAGGTGCGCTGCCAATTGCCTTAAGCCTTGGAGCTGCTGCCACCAGCCGTATCCCGTTAGGTATAGTAGTAGTGGGCGGTATCATGTTCTCGTTGATACTAACCTTGTTTGTTATTCCTGCCGTGTATACATATATTTCGGGGAAACATGTTGTTCAGGAAAAAATTGAAGACGAGGTAGTTTAGCTGTAACGCATATATAAGTTCTAAATGAAGCAAAGAAAATGCTCATTTATACCGATAATCAAAATCGATTAAACAATAACAGAATCAAAATGAATATCAATATAAAAACCGGTTTCCTGTGTATAGCGATGATTCTTCCTTTTATTGGAAATGCTCAGCAGCAATTCACATTACGAAATGCAATTGATACAGCGCTCAGGAACAATTTTGATATACAGATCGCAAAAAATTATGTTGAAATTGCCAGGATGAACAACACGTATGGTATGGCCGGCGGATTGCCAAACGTGTCAGCTAATGCCGGAGATAACGGTTCATTGAGTACAATCAACCAGAAATATAGCGACACAACTGAATCAAATATTTCGAATCGCGGTGAAAATATTGTAAACGCTGGCGTTTCGGCAGGTATAACTCTATTTAATGGCTTCAAAATAACAGCTACAAAAGAAAGACTCAGCCGTTTGCAAAACCTGAGTGAAATCCAGCTCAATCAACAAATACAAAATACAGTTGCTGATATCATGATCACTTATTATGATATTATCAGGCAACAGAACTACCTTAAAATTATTCAGAATTCACTGGATGTATCCAAACAGAAGCTGGATATTGTAAATGTGAAGAAAAATGTCGGAATGGCAGACGCTGTGGAGATACTTCAGGCACAGACGGATGTGAATACTGCCGAACAACAGCTGGAATTGCAGAAACTTGTGGTCGAACAAAACAAGTCCGATTTATTGCTGCTTATCAGTTCAAAAAAGCAAATGCAGTATTCAATTACCGATACTATACTTATTGACAAGTCACTGCAACTGGATTCAATCATCAATTACCTGGGCCGCAACCCGCAATACATGAGTGCTGAACAGCAGATCCTGATTAATGAACAGATAGTAAAAGAGGTTTCTTCACAACGTTATCCATCAGTTAAACTGAATGCAGGATACGACTTTTACCAGGCAAACATGAACAAGAGTTTTATGACTTTTAATCAGAATTATGGTCCGTCGGCAGGCATTAATATGCAAATCCCAATTTTTAACGGCTATATCTATAAAACACAAAAGGATGTAGCCAAAATCAATGTCACAAATTCAAAACTGGAAAAAGAGAGTTTACTGAATTCACTCACAACCCAGGCTACCAAAACATACAGATCGTACGCAACAACTTTGCAACAGATTGATGCCCAACGCAATAATTTCGAAATGACTAAGCAATTGGTAGATGTAGTAATGCAGCAATTTCATGTAAGCCAGGCAACTATTCTTGATGTGAAAGCCGCCCAGACCAGTTTTGAAAATGCAGCCTACCTCCTGGTTAATTTACTCTATTCAGCAAAAGTGGCTGAAATCCAGTTAAAACAGCTGACTTATACAATTGAATTCTAATATTTTATACAAAACACCATACATCTTATAACTTACATCTTATCACTTATAACTAAAATTTCATAGCTTTTTAGTTCTTCTCCTCAATTATGCTATTCTGAACTGAATCTGCCGCAGCTTTGAGCTTTTTATAATCAATAGTATTTATTTCCCCCTTTTCAATTGCCTCATTAATTTGTTTGTCAATCAGCAACTCGAGGTATTTATCCTCGTAATTGTCTGAAGATTTATTCATTCCGTTTAATTTATTGCTCTGAAAAAACCAGATAAGACCTATTGCTAAAGAAAACAAAATAGCCAATGAAGCCAGAATAACAGGCAGGATATCTCGTGCTGGCCTGCGTCTCGAAAAATTCATATCCTGATCACCAGGAAGTTCGTATAACTCTTTATCGATAGAGTGAACCGAAACATTCACCGGCAAATGCCGTTCGAGCAATTCTTCAAAGTAGCTGCCTATTGTGTCTTTGATCAGGTAATCGAGTGCCTGCCTGGCAGAGCCGTAATTGATATAACGGGTAAGTATAAGCAAAGTGAACTGGATGGAAAAAGAACCGTGTTCCTGGTAATTCAAAAAATATACTCTGGTGCTTTCGCGAATAATAATACTCCGGTCGATATTGGTTTTCAAAAAATCGTGAATTGGATTTCCACTCTCTTCATGGTCTTTACGCCTGTCTTCAAAACGGGTCAACTCCGAACGCAATATATCGCCCAATTCATGAAATCCTTTATCCTTATCCTTTATCAGGATAGAAAATTCGATTTCGCGAATTGTAATTGCATCATTAATTCCGCTGTTGGCCATATTTTAGGCATTCATTAAATCGTGTATATCCGACATTAGAGTTTAAAATCATTCTTCAAAGATCCAAATTCCAATTCTTAAATTTCAAGAACCAAGACGCACTCATATATCTCTTGTGGTTTTGGACCTCTGATTTTTCAATGTGACAATTTCATTATTGTATAATAATTAACCAATCGCATCATGATCTCCCTGGAAACGAAAACCAAGCCTTTTACCTGTAGTTATTTTCATATTATCGAGTGTACTCTGAATATCAGCAACAGTTATCAATTTCATCGAATCATATGGCGGGGTCAATAAGTCGAAATTACAAGTATACCTGATAGCCGAATCGACGATGAGCCTGACGGATTCGCGGGTAATGACAGATGACTGAAAATTATTGTATAACTGCCCGACTTCCCGTTTTCCTTCAACAAAATAGTGGTTCTCGTTATTCACGAATATCCGGCCAATCAAATATCCTAAGTCGTTCATTCGGTTGTACTTGAATGAATCTGCCAGGAAGTTAAAAATCATAATCACACCGCAATAGGAACGACTTTTATTCTCATAAATATAACTTGTTTTCATTACTTCATGATCACGTGAAAACTCGAATACATTTGTATGCATTGTAAAAATCAGTATATCGCCTCCAAACTTAAGTTCGGCCTCAAATTCACCTTTGTCGCGGTATTCAAAAGGAATCTGTAGAGGATCATTCTTGTACATCTGCCTGTATTCTTCAGCCATTTCAGCTATTACTGATTTAAAAAGTCTGAAAGTATCAAAGATGCTTCGATAAACATCCTGTTTGAATGCGGCTTTCTTTCTTAATCCGGTTAATAGATCATCAGTAGGTAATATATCCATCATATGCTTAACAATTGTTGAGGACATAAATGTACGGCAATTTTCAGAAGAACAAATAACTTATTTCTTATATTTTTTCACCACGGCTTGTGCACAGCTTACCCCATCCATTGCTGAGGAAACAATGCCCCCTGAGTATCCTGCACCTTCACCGCATGGGAACAAACCAGCCAGATTGATATGCTCGAGAGTTTCAGGATTTCTGGGTATCCTGATCGGTGATGAAGTACGTGATTCAGTTCCCAATATTACGGCCTCCGAAGTATGATATCCTTTCATCATTTTATCGAATTGGAGAAAGGCTTCCTGCAACCTGCCAGTAACAAAGGGTGGCAGGATTTCGTGAAGCGGGGCTGAAACAATCCCCGGATTATATGAGCAATCAGGCAATGAGGTAGAATTAACACCTTTGGTAAAATCCGTTAATCGCTGAGCCGGAGCCGATTGATTCATTGCGGCAGCACGCCAGCAAGCATCTTCTACCCTGCGTTGTAATTCAAGTCCGGCGAAAGGACCATACTCCGATAGATAGGCTATATCTGCCGGATCAATCTGAACTACAATTCCTGAATTGGCATAAGGGGAATTCCGCCGGCTGTTCGACATACCATTTACAACAACTTGTCCGGTTTCGGTTGCCGATGGTACAATGATACCTCCGGGACACATACAGAAAGAAAATACGCCACGGCCTTCAACTTGTTTTACCAGGCTATAAGTTGCAGCAGGCAAATACGGATCACGCGGAGTTTCATGATATTGTATGCCATCGATAAGCGCCTGGGGATGTTCAGCCCTCACACCAAGGGCAAAACTTTTTGCTTCCAGGGCAAGACCTTTTCTATGCAATAATTCGTAAATATCGCGGGCTGAGTGGCCTGTTGCAAGTATCACCGCATTAGCTTCGAAACGTTCACCGTTCTTATCTTCAACACCTTTTACTTTCCCATTCTGGATTATAATATCTGAAATCCTCCGGTTAAAATAAATCTCGCCACCTGCGTCAATAATGGTCTGACGCATAGCGGCAACAATTGCCGGAAGTTTATCAGTTCCGATATGAGCATGACTGTCGATTAATATCTCTTCAGTGGCGCCATGCGAAACCAGCGTGGCAAGGATTTCGCTCACATTACCACGTTTTGTTGACCGGGTATAAAGTTTTCCGTCGCTGTACGTGCCTGCGCCGCCTTCGCCAAAGCAATAATTTGAATCAGGATTAACAATATGTTCACGATTAATCTGGGCAATATCGAACTTACGGGCTTTCACATCCTTACCACGCTCTATCACTATCGGCTTCATCCCGTTTTCAATAAGCGTAAGTGCTGCAAAGAGTCCGGCAGGACCGGCACCGACAACAATTACAGGTATTTTACGACTTACATCATTGTAACTCTTCCGTATAAACCTGCGAACCTCAGCCGGTTGTTCATCAATAAAAAGTTCCGCTTTTATCCGGACTTTTACCTTTGTTGAGCGTGCATCGTAGGAACGTTGAATGGGATTAAGATGTTTTATCCGGCCTGGCTGAATATGCAATATATGTGCAAAAGCAGTTTTCCACCCCGATGGATCTGCAGCCTGTTTCGGGGTCATGGCGATTTCTATCTCTTTGCGCATGGAATAATTTGAAGGTGATTTATCAAGGAAATGTATCTGCCAAAGTTATTTGAAACCCGGTATAATATAACGAACAGATTAGCTGGCCGGATGTTTAGGCAAGTTGAATAATTAATTACTCAAAAGTAAAAGATATCTGGAACACTTTGGAACTCATCCGTTCAATGGCACCGGTATAAATTGAGTTATCATGTTTAATGATATCAAACAGTCCGTATGACATAGATATTTCTGTTCCAAATTTGAAGTAAGCTGTATAGAAATCAAATCCAAAACCGCCAAGCGCATAAATATCTTTTTTATTAATAAAAACATTTCCCGCAGATATGTCAGCTTTTTTCTTTGCATTCGATGCCAGGTCCATAGAATATTTTCCACCCGCCATAATATAAGGCCTCACATTGTGAATTCGCTTGCCTTTGTATTTGACCCATAGCGGAAATTCAACAAATGTAGATTGGATGTTCTTAGTAACATATATTGTTTCAGGCGTTGTATTCCTGTAATAGTTTTTTAAAGTATAATCCATGTTTCGCTCTCCAAAAGTAAGTGAAGGTGTAAATCGCAGGTCGAAATACTCGCCCAAACGAAGGTTGCCCACAATTCCTATCACAAAACCAAATGTAGGCGATGCTTCTACACTAAAAACATTAGCAGAGTCACTGTTCTGATCCGGAATCTGCTGTTCCAACTCATTGTTGGAATAAAATTTGTATTGGTACCCCGGATTGGTTTTTACCGTAAAAAACATTTCATTTACACCTAACAGGAAACCAAAATGATAAGGTTCGTTATCATACTCAGGTTTGTTGGGGACTTGCCTGGACTGCGAAAAAGCATTGCTTGTCAAGCAAAGCAATAAAAGAAAGATATACGATTGGAGTTTTCGGAGCATGAACATTATAAAGTGGTAATACAAAAACGGAGCAAGTCAATATTTAGTATACAAAACAACTTAATCTAACAAAATATGTGTGAATTGGAATGATTGGGCTTATTTTTTTCCAATATACAAATTTGTAATACCGAAACTCAGACTGATAAATTCAGCCTGGCTAAATCCTGAAGAAAGCATAATTTTTATAAATTGGTCATCCTGTGGGAAAGCTGCCACCGATTCGGGCAAATAGGTATACGCAGTGGAATCTTTTGATACCAAACGACCAATGAAAGGGAGAATAAATCGGGAATAAAAGCCGAATAACTGTTTAACGGGGAATTTCTGTGGTTTCGAAAACTCAAGTATAAATGCACGTGAACCCGGCTTCAAAACCCGGCACATCTCGCTTAATCCTTTAGGCAGATTTTCATAGTTGCGAACCCCGAACGCTACCATGGCGGCATCAAATTCAGCATCCCGGAAAGGGAGATTCTCGGAATCAGCTTTCAACAAGGTAATCATCGAGTGAAGGCCCAATTTATCAACCTTTTCCTGCCCGATTGCCAGCATTTCTTCGGCTATGTCGATTCCGGTAATATTTACAGGGTTCATTTTTGAAGCAGCAATTGCCAGGTCGGCAGTACCGGTCGCCATATCGAGAATCCTGTTTGGATTATCCTGGGCCATCATTTTAACCAGCTTTTTCCTCCAACCCCTGTCAATACCCATCGACAACAAATGATTCAATAAATCGTAACGACTGGCAATGTTATTGAACATGACCCTGACCTGCTTCTTACGGCCAGGGGTTTGAGTAATCGGAGGTTTGGACATGCTTGAGAATGAATGTATTATTTGAAAATTATGAACATGGTTCCGGGTTCCAGACTCCAGATTGCAGTTTTTAGTTTTCGGTTTCTGAAATGTAGTACTCAACAGACGCCTCTGCCATGAGCATATGTTTATCAACAGGTACTACGCCTGCTTTTTCGCATACTAGTCCACCGGCTAAATTTGCTAATTCGGCCATCAGAAAATGATCTGTTTTTGCTGCCAGACACAGAGCAGCAACACTGATAACAGTGTCGCCGGCACCCGAAACGTCGGAAATGCTACGCATCACCGCCGGAATAATTTTTGAACTGATTCCTGTTGAATTTTTTAAACTGATATAGATCCCGTGTTCAGATAAAGTAATCATTACAATCTCAATATTCTGACTATTATGCAATATCTCAGCAGCGCTATTCAGGCTCCCGATCAACGAAGGATCAACATCTGTTTTTAATCCTTCGTTGATTTCCTTCAGATTTGGTTTAAAAAGTGTTATTCCTTTGTACGTTGTAAAATTCTTTTTCTTTGGGTCAACTGCCAGAGGTATTCCATTTTTGGCAGCAATATCAGCTACATGTTCAATTATAACCGGAGATAAAACGCCTTTATTATAATCCTGCAGAATAATCACATCCGGTTTTTGTTCAGCTATCAGGTAAGAAATACTATGTATAAGATCAGCAGAGTCTTTTTCGCTCAGGTCCGTATCTATTTCTTCGTCAACACGCAACATCTGCATATGGTTGCTGATTATCCTGAATTTGGTTGTTGTAATTCTTTCACTGCTGCTGATAATTCCATCGGTTTTCAAACCTTCTTTTTTCATCAGGTTCAGAAGTACTTCACCTTGTATATCATTTCCAATAACTGAACACAATATTGCCTCAGCACCCAATGATTGTATATTAAGCGCCACATTAGCAGCACCACCTAGCATGTTATCCCTTTGCTTCAGTGCAACAACAGGTACCGGCGCCTCGGGCGAAATACGGTCAACTTTACCAATTAGATAGGAATCGACCATTACATCACCAATCACTAACACCCTGCTTGTTTTAAATTTACTAAACAGGTATGAAATTTCTTCCTCCGTAACGTTCATAATCCAAATAGTTTTAGGTTAAAAGTTGAAGCCAGGCTCTATTTCAGTTTCGACAGCGCTAAATTAATGCGTTTTATTGCTTCGCGCAGATTATCTTCGGATGTTGCATAGGATATCCGGATACATTCCGGAGATCCGAATGCCGCTCCCGGAACAATTGCCACAAAAGCTGTATCAAGAATATAATCGCATAAATCAGATCCTGAGAGAATTACACGATCGCCAGTAGATTTCCCATAGTAAAATGTAACATCAGGGAAAAGATAGAAAGCCCCGTCAGGTACATTGAGTTTGAGACCAGGTGTTTCGTGCAATAAACTAATAGCAAGGTTACGACGATATTTAAACGCTTCAACCATCATTTTGATTTCAGCACTTTCAGCCGGATCGGTATTCATTGCAACGATAGCCGCACGTTGTGTTATGGAACAGGTTCCTGATGTGATCTGCCCCTGGAGTTTATCACAAGCTTTGGCAATTTCCTTATTAGCTGCAAGATAACCAAGCCTCCAGCCGGTCATTGCAAACCCTTTGGAAAGCCCGTTGATCACTATTACCCGGTCATGAATATTTTCGAATGAAGCTATACTGTGATGTTTTCCGTTAAAATTTATATTTTCATAAATTTCGTCCGAAATAATAAAAACATGCGGATGAAGTGCAAATACATCTGCAAAAGCCTTGAGCTCATTGTGTGAATATACTGAGCCTGATGGATTACATGGGCTACTGAATAAAAACACCTTGGTTTCAGGAGTAATCGCAGCTTCTATTTGCTCAGCTGTAACTTTAAAATCAGCCTGGATTCCGCCTTCTATAAAAACGCCTTTGCCGCCAGCAAGTTTAATAATTTCTTTATACGAAACCCAATATGGAGCCGGAATCAGTACTTCGTCACCCGGATTAACGAGGCTTAGTATAACATTAGCCAGTGATTGCTTTGCGCCTGTGGAAACAACAATCTGTTCCAACGAATAATTCAGCCCATTGTCACGTTTAAGTTTATTGGCAATGGCAAGCCTGAGTTCAGGATATCCCGGAACAGGAGTATAATGGGAATAGTTCTGATCAATAGCTTCTTTAGCTGCCTCCTTAACATGATCAGGTGTGTCAAAATCGGGTTCGCCAATGCTTAGATTGATTACATCAAAACCTTGTGCGGTAAGCTCGCGACAACGACGGGTCATAGCCAGTGTTTCAGATTCAGCAAGCAGGTTAATCCTGTCAGACAAGTATTTCATTGATTATTGTATTAATACATAAGAAGGAGCAAAAGTAGAAAATTTATTTACGATATGTTGTTTTTGAAGTATTGATTGTTAATTAAATAACACTAACTAGTGCTATATTGCTATTTTGCACCATATTACATTATTTATTCAAGATGAAAAAATCAGTTGGGAAAAATCTAATGATGGATTTTTACTCAAAATATGCTGATATTATAACAATGGTTCCACAAATAACAGAATGAATCTGCATCCTGATATATTTTGTTTGATCCGGTGCCAAGATTACCGGTACAATTTGCTATGGTATAAATTAAATAATAAAAACAACGAAATATGACTAATTGTTTTTCATGTACATATAAAATAGTTTTCCTTATTCATGTCATTAAATACAAATTCAGAATTAATTTTTCCGTAATTTGCTCCAAAATTAAAGAACCATGCTGACATTATATGAATTAATCAAATACACAGTTCCATCATTGGTTGTGTTTGCCACAGCCTATTACCTGTTAAAATTGTTCCTGGATAAGGAAGCAGAAAAAGTACAGGTGCAGATGCGTATCGATGTTCAGAAAATCAGTCTCCCAGTTCGCATGCAGGCATACGAAAGACTCGTATTATTACTCGAACGCATTGAACCTGCCGGGTTACTTGTCCGGACAAATTCTCCAGGCATGAATGCTTTGCATTTACAGTCAGCACTTATTCAATCCATACGGTCGGAGTTTGATCATAATCTCTCGCAACAATTGTATGTTTCAACCAAAGTATGGGAAATGGTACGCAATGCCCGCGAAGAAACTATCAAGCGCATTAACACCGCGGCTATGAAATTAACTCCCGAAGCTACATCGGCTGACCTGGCCAGCCTGATATTGATCAATGACATTGATTCTGAACAATCGGCCGTAAAAGGTGCGCTCGACCTGTTGAAAGCCGAAGCAAGAAATAACTTTTTTTAAACTATACTATACTATACTATACTTCAATTAAATTTCTGTTATTACAGTTATGTTCAATCTTCGGTAGGATAATTGAACCAATACCGTTTTATTCTGTTTAACTAATATTAAAAATAGCTAAACAATGCAACGTCTCGAATATATTCAATTTGTACCAGCCAGCCTTGACATGGTTTGGGATTTTTTTTCTTCTCCTTCTAATCTTTCGAAAATAACACCGCCGGAAATGGGATTCAATATCACATCGCCTGAGCAAAAGGAGATGTATCCCGGCATGTTTATCACATACAAAGTAAGCCCGGCATTTGGCATTAAACTAAACTGGGTAACTGAAATTACTCAGATTAACAACAGGAAATTCTTTATTGATGAGCAACGACAGGGACCATACAGCATATGGCATCACGAACATCATTTTATAGAAGTGAATGGCGGCGTTGAAATGCTGGATATTTTATATTATTCAGTACCATTGGGCTTAATAGGCAAATGTGCCAACTTGCTTTTTGTCAGAAACAAAGTGAGTGAAATATTTAAATACAGGGAAAAGAAGATTGAGGAGTTATTTCCTCTTTTTAAAGGATAATTAATCCAAATTCAGGATGTTATTTTTACAAAGAATATACCTGCGGAATCAACTTAACATGAAATGGGAGGGCTAAGTTGAATTGTTAATCTTTTGTTAAAAATGCAACATAGCAAACTATAATCTGGTACTTATCATACGATTACCAATTCAGGACAAAATCATAAAAATAGTGGGACAAAAATCAATCAAGAGGCGTAATCCAATTTCTTTATTTCCTCAGAATTTAATTTTAAAAATCATAATGAATCAGGGTAAATGCTGAAAACATTACCTGTAAAATCAAAAACATATAATATCTGTGAAAATGATTCTCAATGCTTAGTTTATCACAAAATCATTTTCTGATACTTCAATTTCTAAACCAGCGCCAATCAATTCAGCCAGCCATTTGTAGTCATGTTTGATAATCAGCCTGATTTCGGTGAATCCAAGAACCGGAAATTTTAGTGTAGCTAACATGTCTCTAAAATTTAATTGATAAAATTTAAGTTGATAACCCTTAATTATTATTCATAATATTTATTACTCAGTGTCTTAAAAGTAACTCTTATTTTTTTCTACAAGATTAGCATTAATCCGTTAAATGCATATTAAAATCTGATTAAAATCCTATTACTTATCTGTTTATATTTATTATTACACAGAAATTATACCAAAACGCTACTTGTTGTTGACCAAAATATTAAGCATTAAGCATATAGTGTAATACCCTTAATATATTTTCAGTGAACAATCCTCCGTTTTGTTTCGTTTTATTATCTTTGGAATAATTCTACATTAGTTTTAATTCAAACTGCAACTGAAGTTATCATGCCTTATTATTTTACACAGGGAAAGATTCCTCATAAACGTCACACACAATTCCGTAAACCGGATGGTGGTCTTTACTCCGAGCAACTGGTAAGTACCGAAGGCTTTACTGATGCATATTCGATTACCTACCATGTTCATCCTCCAACAATGGTTAAATCCATTGACGAACCTTATAGTGTTGCACCCGAAATAGCAGTTGTAAACAATACGCAACACCGTAGTCTGCAGGGATTTTCGGTAAAACCTGAAAATGATTTTCTTAAAAGCCGTGTTCCGGTGCTGGTAAACAGTGATTTGTATATTTCGCTGGCAGCACCCCAGCAATCAATGACTGATTATTTTTATCGCAATGCATCGGCTGATGAACTTCTTTTTATACATGAAGGCAAAGGTATATTGCACACTATGTATGGAGATATCCCTTTTGGTTATGGTGATCATGTGATAATTCCGCGGGGAGTAACTTACCAGGTGGAATTTGAAACTGAAAACAACCGTTTGTTTATTGTTGAATCTTTTACACCTTTCAGATTTCCGAAGCGGTATGTAAATCACATTGGCCAGTTACTTGAACATTCGCCAATGAGCGATCGCGATATATACACACCGCACAACCTCGTCACTCATGATGAAAAAGGAGATTTCAAAGTTCTGATTAAAAAAAATGATATGATTTTCCCATACCATTTTGCCGCCCATCCTTTTGATGTAATCGGATGGGACGGATGTCATTACCCGTGGTCGTTTTCAATTCGCGATTTTGAGCCCATTACAGGAAGGCTGCATCAGCCACCTCCTGTACACCAAACCCTCGAAGCCAATAATTTTGTGATGTGTGCTTTTGTACCCCGGTTATACGATTACCACCCGTTATCCATTCCAGCACCTTATAACCACAGTAATGTAGATTCAGACGAAGTTCTCTATTATGTTGATGGTGAATTTATGAGCCGCAAGCATGTCGACCGTGGTCAGATAACCTTGCACCCTATCGGGTTGGTTCACGGGCCTCATCCGGGCGCTGTCGAGAAAAGCATCGGCCTGAAAGAAACCAATGAATTAGCGGTTATGGTTGATACTTTCAAACCTTTGAAAATAACCAGGCAAGCAATGGAAATAGAAGAAAAGGATTATTATAAATCGTGGATGGAATAGAAAGGGGTTCAGGGATTGAAAAGATTGATGGGATTGAAGGTATTGTTTGATGGGATTAATGGGATTGAAGAGATCGATTGACGGGATTGAATAATCTATAAATAATTGAGGCGCAACGTAATAACTCAGCATTCAATTCCATTTGTGGAAATTATAATATATAAAACTATGGAAAATAAAGACTTTCTACCTATCAACGGCACCGACTACGTTGAATTCTACGTTGGAAATGCCAAGCAGTCCGCACACTATTATCAAACTGCATTTGGGTTTCAGCCCCTGGCATATGCCGGTCTTGAAACAGGGTTGTCGGATCGCACTTCATACGTTTTGAAGCAAGGTAAAATCCGTTTTATCCTTACCACTGCGCTTCTGCCTGATTCAATAATCGGCGAACATGTTAAACAACATGGCGATGGCGTAAAAGTGGTTGCATTGTGGGTGGATGATGCTCGCAAATCGTTCGAAGAAACTACCAAACGAGGCGCAAAACCATATTTGGAACCAACTATTCAAAAAGATGAAAACGGAGAAGTGGTTTTGTCAGGGATCTATACGTATGGCGAAACTGTACACATTTTCGTCGAACGGAAAAATTATAAGGGTATTTTTCTGCCCGGTTTTGAGAAATGGGAACCTGAATACCGTCCTGCTGATGTTGGATTAAAATATGTAGATCATATGGTTGGGAACGTCGACTGGGGACAAATGAACACATGGACTGAATTCTATGCCAATGTAATGGGATTCAATCAATTGATTTCGTTTGATGATAATGACATTTCAACTGAATATACCGCCCTGATGAGTAAAGTAATGTCGAATAACAATGGCTATATCAAATTCCCCATCAATGAACCCGCCAAAGGAAAGAAGAAATCACAGATTGAAGAATATATTGATTACTACCGTGGGTCCGGCGTTCAACATGTAGCAATGGCTACTGATAACATTATGAAAACCGTTGGTGAGTTGCGAAAACGGGGAGTTGAATTTCTGACTGTGCCTGACACGTATTACGAAACCGTTTCCGATCGTGTGGGAATAATTGACGAGGATTTAAACACATTACAAAAACTGGGCGTGCTTATTGACCGCGATGATGAAGGCTACCTGCTGCAATTGTTTACAAAACCCGTTGAAGACCGTCCAACCGTATTTTATGAAATCATACAACGGAAAGGAGCTAAGTCTTTCGGGAAAGGTAATTTTAAGGCCTTATTCGAAAGTATTGAAAGAGAACAGGCGAAGCGGGGAACGCTTTAGGGGATTTACGATTTGTGATTTCGGATTTCGGTTTTGCCTCTGTTAATCAAAATACAAAACGAAATCAAATCTTTAAAACTGATCCTTTCAATCCTATCGAACTTTCAAACTCTTCAGACATATCAAACATTTCAAATATCTTTAAATGAAATCCTGGATTGAAATTAAAGCATACAGTGATTTTTCACTGGATAATATTCCTTTCGGAATTGGAATGATTCCGGGAAGCGGGAAGTGTATTTGCACACGCATTGGCGATTCAGTGATTGATCTTGCTGCCATGGCACGACTTGGCTATTTCGATAACGCCGGTTTTAAAGTATCGGATTTTGAGAAGCCTGTTTTAAACGATTTTATTGCGAAAGGTAAAAAAGCAGCCTGCAGAATCAGAACAATAATCCAGGAAAGTTTTATTGTAGCGAATTGCAGTGATATGGAAATAGCTCTGATCAGGCAAACGGCTCTGCACAATGCATCTGGAATCCCCATGATGATGCCTCTTCAGGTTGGCGATTATACTGATTTTTATTCAAGTATAGAGCATGCCACCAATGTCGGCTCGATGTTTCGCGACCCGGCAAATGCATTATTGCCAAACTGGCGGCATATTCCTGTAGGATATCATGGCAGGGCGTCGAGTATTTTAGTATCAGGTGCTGAAGTTCACAGGCCAAAGGGTCAGATTAAACCGGCAAATACAGATTTACCTGTTTTCAGTCCTACGATGCAACTGGATTTTGAACTTGAAACTGCTTTCGTTATTGGTAAAGAAAATCCAATTGGTGAGAGTATTTCCACTGAGGAAGCCGAAGACTTTATTTTTGGAATGGTACTTTTCAATGATCTGTCTGCACGAGATATTCAGAGTTGGGAATATGTCCCACTCGGACCTTTTCTTTCTAAAAATTTCGCTTCGGTAATTTCGCCATGGATTTTAACCATGGATGCTCTGGAGCCTTTCAGATGCAGTGGCCCGGAACAACAGCCTGAGGTTTTGCCTTATCTGCAGTTTGAAGGTGACGGCAATTTTGATATCAATTTCGAGGTACTTATCAAACCCGAAAAGAGTTCGGAAGTAAGCATATGTAAATCGAATTTCAAATACATGTACTGGAATATGAGCCAGCAACTTGCACACCATACCATAAATGGCTGTAACATGCGGGTTGGTGATCTCTGCGGAAGCGGAACAATTAGTGGACCCGATGCAGGTAGCTACGGCAGCATGCTTGAGCTCACATGGAAAGGAACAAAACCAATTCAATTACCTGATGGCAGCGAAAGAAAGTTTATCAATGATAACGATACCGTTATAATGAAAGGATTTTGCGAGAAAGACGGCTCCAGGGTTGGATTTGGCGAGGCGGTAGTCAGGATTTTGCCGGCAAAAGAAGAGGTTAAAAGTTAATGGTTAAAAGAAAAATAGTAACAAGAATTTGTAAAATTATGAATTTTACCCCACGATTAACTATTTTCGATTAACTGTTAACTATAATTTCCCGACCATTCATTAACTGTTTTCCATTAACTTTTAACCATTTACTCAACCTTTAACTTTTAACTACAAACATGTCAATTATCGATCCTTCCAATATCCCACCTCATATTTTACATCGTATTATTTTAAGTGCGGTGGCACCGCGTCCTATTGCATTTGCAAGTACCATTGATAGCATGGGAAAGGCTAACCTGTCGCCATTCAGTTGTTTTAATGCTTTTGGCGTAAATCCAAGCACTCTGATATTTTCCCCATCACGAAGCGGCCGTACAAACGAATTAAAGGATACCTATCTGAATGTGAAAGAAATTCCGGAGGTAGTGATCAATATGGTTACTTATTCCATGGTCGAACAGATGAACCTCGCCAGCACCGAATTCCCGCGGGGAATAAACGAATTTTTCAAAGCAGGCTTCACTCCTATTCCCTCCGAAAAAGTTAAGCCCTTCAGGGTAAAAGAGTCACCTGTTCAGATTGAATGCAAAGTCCGCCAGGTAATTGAAACAGGTGATGGACCCGGTTCGGCAAACCTGATCATCTGTGAAGTCTTGTTGATTCATGCCAATGACAAAGTTCTTGACAAGAAAGGAATGATTGATTCCCGTAAGCTCGACCTGGTTGGACGACTCGGTGCTGATTATTATGTGAGAGCATCAGGCCGCGCACTCTTCACTCTCGAAAAACCTGCAAGCAAAGATTCTATTGGTGTTGATTCACTCCCTGAATCTGTACGAATGAGTCACGTGCTTACCGGTAATGACCTTGGCAGGTTAGGTGGTCTTCAATCGACACCTACAGCTCCTGAAATAGAAAAAGTTGCATCTTCGCATGATTTCAGGAGAATTTACACAAAACACAGTGGGAATATTGAAAAAATACTGGAGGAAGCTCATAAACTTGCCCACACATTAATCAAAGATAATCAAATACAAGAAGCTTTGTTATTGTTGTTGGCCTCAAACAGCCTACAAGTCAGGGATTTGTAAACAGGGATAATCCATTTCCAACCAGGTTCTGCATTTCTTCATCTTTATTTGACAAAGCTTTCAGATGACCAAGTATTTCCTCTCCAAGGCCTGTTGTATCATCACTGTTCTTAATTAACTCGGCAATTTCCAGCGGCAACAACCATTCGCCCGGATACTGATGTTTAAGGATTTGCCAGATGCCATAAAGAGCTTTCATATTCCCGCCATTTTCCCGTAAAGTTCTGACTTCGCCATATAATCCATGAAGACGAAGTAAGTCATCGGAATATTGAATATGATGAGTCTTTTCCTCAGGTACAGGATATTTCAGTTCAAAACTATCAGGATCAGCAGGACCGGCAAATGAGGATATGATTTTTTCACCCACAGCCATATCATAAATTCCCCATTCAGGTTTAAAAAGTTCGGTATCCAGGTATTTTACAGTGCAGTTATGGAATGTAAATAAGAGGTTGCCACCTTGTTTGCAGGTTATCTTTTCAAGTCTTCCTTTTACCTGCACCCCGCTGTTAAATTCTAGTAAAAGTTCGGTTCCTATTACAATTCCTTTTGCGGAAAGTTCGCCTTCACTCAGGGTTTCGATATTGCTGATCCCTTTTATACCACCAACAGGCGAACCAAATCCATCTTTATGATATTTGATTCCCTGTCCTTCAAGTTGATGATTTTCAAAAGAAAGCATCGATGGACCTTCAAAACCAAGATAAACGGGTTCGTTATTATGTTCATATATTTTAACCAGTTTCCCCGAAACCTGCATGCCTGAACTATAAACCACCGTACATGTGGATGCAGAACTCAAGGCTTTTTTCAAACTTCCTATGCCTCCTTTTCGCACAGCCATAGTCTCCATATATTGTTCAAGAACGGTGTTCAGATGCTTAAAGTCAGGGGTAACAAACAGTTGCGGCTGCTGTGTGGTAATATCGAAGGAAAAATTCCTGGCGTCAACAGAATAGGGTAGCTTTTTAACTTTAGATTTCAGACAGTTATGACTCTCACTAATAGAAGAAAGTAACCCGGCGCCATAAATCTTTGAATTTTCAATAGTTCCTATAAGTCCGTATTCCACTGTCCACCAATGTAGGTTCCGAAGCAAATCCATTTCCGAAGGCTCATTATGCAATTTCGTGAGAACATCGAGTTCGGCTTCTGCTTTCTCAATTTCCACAAACGAAGTAGATGGATCAGATTTTAATATGGACAGATGTCTGATAGCCTTATACATTTTTTTGTCATACACAGACGAAAAAGCTTTTGCTCCCGCCCGTCCAAAATCGCGCAGATAGGCCGAATATTCTTCATCTGCAATTATGGGTGCATGTCCGGCTGCTTCATGAATAATATCAGGTGCGGGAGTATATAAAACCTGGTCAATAGGCCTGATATCAGCTGCTATAACAAGAACATTATGAGCCTGGAACTCCATAAACGCTGCCGGTGGTATAAATCCGTCCACAGCAACCGCAGCCCAGCCGATTTCTTTCAATATACGGTTCATGCCATACATATGGGGAATGCTTTCGATACTTATCCCGGTCCGCTTTAATCCGGTCAGGTACGACTCATGCGCCATAGCAGGAAGACACTTCACATTCTGCCTCATTATATAACGCCAAACGGCCTGATCCCTTGAGGAATAGGTGTTGTATGGCTGGTCAATTATCAGGTTGAGCAAATGGCGAGGAATCCTGTCGAGTACTTCATTACTTTCCATAGATGGATATTTTGTTCACACAAAACTACTACTTTTGGGAATCTTTTACGGAATGTTTTTCCAAAGATATATTTATCCTTTCATATAACATTAAGTGATTTTGACACCTACCCTTATTTATATTGCCCTTCCGGTAATGGATGAAATGGAACGTATGCCCTTGCTGATAAAGGCAATTATGGAGCAGACAATACAAGATTTCAGGCTGGTTGTTTGTGTCAATCAACCTGATAGCTGGTGGGATGATCCTGCACATGTGAATGTATGCGAAGAAAACCAATTCGCCATCAAATACCTGGAATCGCTGGATGACAGAAGAATTGAAATCATTGATAAATCCTCACCAGGAAAAGGATGGACTCCAAAAAATTCGGGAATCGGTTTTGCCCGCAAATTGCTGATGGATCATATCACAAAAACAGCCGATGACAATGATATCATTATCAGCATGGATGCCGACACTGTTTTTAACAAGGCCTATTTTGAATCGGTAGCTGAAAATCTGAGGCTCAATCCTGCAGCTTCAGCCATTTCAATCCCTTACTATCACAAGCTTACTTACAACAATGACCTGGACCGCGTTATGCTCCGATATGAGATTTATATGCGTGCTTTTGCCATCAATATGTGGCGCATCCGAAGCCCCTATTGTTTTTCGGCCCTGGGATCGGCAATAGCTTTGCCGGTATGGTCGTACCGGGCAGTCGGAGGTATGACACCCAAATTAAGCGGCGAAGATTTCTATTTCCTTCAAAAAATTGTTAAAACAGGACGCTTGCTGCATTTTAACGGCGAAATTGTGTTTCCCGCTGCCCGGCTTTCCGACAGGGTTTTCTTTGGAACCGGCCCGGCATTAATTAAGGGAATGGAAGGCGATTGGAAAAGTTACCCCGTTTATAATCCCAAACTTTTTGACAGTATTGCCGGAACATACATGCTATTCGGGTCGCTTTATACTAAGGATATTGAAACCCCGCTTGATGAATTTCTGACCCGGAGATTTAACGAATTGCCATGGAAGGCTTTAAGGCTGAATTTTAAATCGGAATCCCATTTTATCCGAGCTTGCCACGAGAAAATTGATGGACTTCGTATACTTCAGTTTCTGAAGGAAAGTCAGCCGCCTGATGAGAAAGTGAGTGAAGCGGCTCTTTCGGAACTTCTGTTGTTGTTTGAAGCACAGTTTCCTGTATTGATCTCAGGTTTAAATACAAACATTAACTTTGCATTAACTTCCATCCATGAGCTCGATCGTATCCGCGATATACTTTTCGAAATAGAAATGAGCTACCGTAAAATTCACTGGAATGATTTTACGGGACTGACGACGATGTATAATTAGACTAATCTTTTCAGAAATACTAATTTCAAATTTGTAAAACCTTCCTTTATCTTTGCCTTTTAAATACATATAAAATGAGCACCAAAATTAATCTTACCGACACCTTTGTTAATGAAATGAATATCTGGCATGGCCAGACCCTTGGAAACAAAACGGTTGAAGCACTGCATAAAAACCGTTTCGATGCCGCCTTTTTCGAAACCAGGGAAGAGGCAGCGAAAGCTGTTCTGCAATGGATAAAACCAGGGATGGAAGTAGCTTTTGGAGGATCACAAACTGCGAAACAACTTAACCTACAACTGTTGGTTACGACTGCAGGAGCAACAATTCTCGATCATAATGCTGCAGGACTCAGTGACGAAGAAAAACTGGAAGTAATGCGCCGCCAGCAGATTTGCGATTTATTTATCTGCAGCAGCAATGCCATTTCACTGCAAGGAGAATTATTTAATATTGACGGCCATGGTAACCGGGTCGCTGCTATGGCTTTCGGTCCTCGAAGAGTAATCGTAATCGCGGGTGTTAACAAACTCGTTGCTGACGAAGAAGCAGCCTGGCAACGTATACGCACTATTGCTGCACCAATTAATTTCAAACGGCTGAACCGGCCAAATCCTTGTACCAAACAGGGCGTTTGCATGAATTGTAACCTGCCGACACGAGGCTGCAATATTTATGTGGCTACCCGGCGAAAACCGCCTTTGATGGAATTTTCGGTGTTTATTGTGAACGATTCACTTGGATTCTGAGAGACTCATCCAGATTTACATTCCAGTTGAACAGGTAATCAGATTCTAAATCCGGGAAAATAGATATGAAATTCTATTTCAGGTCATTATCTTCATTATCTATAATAATTATAACCGCAAATCGGTCTGTCCTTTACGTGATAAACGTAAAAAAAAATTAATTTTTCTAAAAACTTGCAATTCATTCAAAGGCTTTCATACATTTGAGCACTGAACCTTTATACTATTTGCTATGGACCTGACTATGATTAATGCCATCTCGCCGGTTGACGGACGCTACCGCAAGCAGGTTGAAAGTCTTTCGTATTATTTCAGCGAAGCCGCACTTATTAACTACAGGGTATTTGTAGAAGTTGAATATTTTATAACCCTATGCGAACTTCCGCTTCCGCAGCTCAAGGATATTGAGCTTATTAAGATTGCTGAACTCAGAGCTTTGTGCCGCGACTTTACTTTCACTGATGCACAGGAGGTTAAAGAAATTGAGGCAACAACCAACCATGATGTTAAGGCTGTTGAATATTACCTCAAAAAAAGGTTCGACAAAATGGGACTGTCCAAATATAAGGAGTTCATTCATTTTGGTCTTACTTCTCAGGATATCAATAATACAGCCGGTCCTTATGCACTTAAACTTGCTATGGACGAGGTAATGATGCCTCTGTATGAAGACCTGCTTCAAAAGCTAACCAAGCGTGCAAAAGAATGGAAAAAAGTCTCGATGCTTGCACGCACACATGGTCAGCCGGCCTCTCCGACAATTTTAGGCAAGGAAGTGTATGTTTTTGCCGATAGACTGAAACAACAACTCAAATTACTTAAAACCATACCTTATTCAGCGAAATTTGGTGGAGCTTCGGGCAATTTTAATGCACATTATGTTGCTTACCCTGAGATAAACTGGGCCGAATTCGGTGATAATTTTGTAAAAAACAATCTTACCCTCGAACGGCTGCGTTATACAACCCAAATCGAACATTACGATAATCAGGCTGCGCTTTTTGATAACATGAAGCGGATCAATACGATACTTATTGATTTAAGCCGAGATATGTGGAGCTATATCTCGATGGAGTATTTCAAGCAAAAAATCAAAGCCGGCGAAGTTGGTTCTTCCGCCATGCCACATAAAGTGAATCCTATAGATTTTGAAAACGCCGAAGGTAATTTTGGATTCGCTAATGCAGTGTTTGAGCATCTTTCAGCCAAGCTTCCGATATCCAGGCTGCAGCGGGATTTAACTGATTCAACGGTTAGCCGT
The DNA here is from genome assembly GCA_038322655.1 of Bacteroidales bacterium. Classification (GTDB taxonomy): domain Bacteria; phylum Bacteroidota; class Bacteroidia; order Bacteroidales; family UBA4417; genus UBA4417. The sequence goes on from JBBQGD010000015.1 coordinate 24,758, forward strand.
AATATCGGAGTTCCGATTTCGCATACCCTGATAGCGATAAAATCATTGATTAAAGGACTTGATAAATTAATTCTCAACGAAGAAAAAATTCAGGCTGATCTCGAAAATAACTGGGCCGTAGTTGCCGAAGCCATACAAACTATATTACGTCGCGAAGGTTTCCCAAAACCCTATGAAACGCTGAAACAACTTACACGCACCAATGCCCATATCGACCATAAATCGATCAGTGTATTTATCGAAACACTGAATGTGCCGGCAAAAGTAAAAGCTGAGCTGAATAAGATCACGCCATCGAATTATACAGGCCGTTTCGAAATTTAAGAAGATTTAATTTTTGTGCAAAAACCAAACGTTGTAAAAACAGAATGTTTTGAGTAATTTTGCATAAAAATTAAGAACATTTTATGGATTTGAAAGACATTTTATCCGTTTCGGGAAAGCCGGGGTTATTTAAAACAATTGCTCAGACTAAAACCGGCGTTATCATTGAATCGCTTACCGATGGTAAACGCTTACAGGCATTTGCAAGCGATAAAATAAGCTCGCTGGGAGAAATCAGTATTTTTACTACTACTGAAGATATGCCTCTCAGGGAAGTATTCAGACTTATACAAGAGAAAAATGGTGATAAACCAGCCCCTGATACAAAAGCTGATGACAAGACATTAAAAGCATTTTTTGAAGTTGTTATACCTGACTATGATCGTGAACGTGTTTATACCTCACACATCCGAAAACTTGTTCAATGGTATAATATATTGATTGCTAACGGAATAACTGACTTTTCAGTTCCTGTAGAAGAAACTGAGGACGAATCTGCCTCTCCGGGCAACACCAGCGAAATAGCTGAAGAAAAATAAATAGTAAGTCCGTCGTATATCATGGCGGACTTTTTTTAAGTATTTTCGCCTGTAATATTGACCCTGATGAAGAAATTTATCCACGACTTTGAGGTTACCCGAAACCATCATATTACTCAGGACTACTTTGCCATTTACCTCAAGTGCCCGGAGAAACTTCCACTTATATTCCCCGGACAGTTTGCTGAAGTGCAGGTCAGCAATTCCACAACCACCTATCTGAGAAGACCATTCTCAATTTATGACGTTGATTACGAAAAAAATGAACTCTCGCTACTCATTAAAACTGTTGGCGATGGAACAGTAGCCCTCTCAAAACTTAAAGAAGGCGAAATACTGAATCTTATTTACCCTCTGGGAAACACATTTAGTTTGCCCGAAGGGGAAAAAGCTTTGCTGGTAGGCGGCGGCGTAGGCATTGCGCCCATGTTGCTGCTGGCAAAACGCCTGCACGAAAAAGGATACAAACCTGACGTACTTATTGGTGGCCGCACTTCCAACGATATAGTTGAGCCTGAAAACTATCTGCCATACGGCGAAGTATTTATAACTACTGACGACGGATCAGCCGGCGAAAAAGGAATGGTAACTCAACATTCAATTTTTTCAGAAAAAGTAAAAGCATACGCTGCAATATATGCCTGTGGTCCTGATCCGATGATGAAAGCTGTTGCCAGGGTAGCTGCCGGGCATGATATTCCATGTGAAATTTCCCTCGAAAATACAATGGCTTGCGGAATTGGGGTATGTTTATGCTGTGTGGTTGAAACAGTGGATGGGAACAAAACAACCTGTATCGAGGGACCGGTGTTTGATACGCGTAAACTTAAGTTGTAGCCTACTTAATACATAATAAATGAAGAAAACATTTATCATTTTCATTTTTGGATTAACGCTTGGAAACGCTTTTGGACAAGTTGTTCAAACTAATGAACCAAAAGTTAAAACATTTTATCCTGACACTACGGAAGCATGTAATCCAAAAATGATTTTTACTGTTGTAGAAATAATGCCTGAATATAAAGGTGGATTTGAGCAACTTGAATTGAAATTAAATGAGAATCTTACTTTTGAAAAAGAAATATCTGGTACAATCTATATTAATGTTAATATTAATTGTAAGAATCATGCTTATGCATTTCAAGTCTTAAGAGGTATAGACGAACAAACAGACAAAAAACTAATTCAAGAACTAGAAACCTTACAAAATTGGACATCAGGTATTCAGAATAGTAAGCCCGTAAATTGTATAAAGACTATCGGGGTAAAAATCAAAAAAGGAAGAATAACGATAACGAATAAATAACAAACGTGCTACAAGCAGAGTGCCAGCGTTATTTCATGCCGCAGGCACAACAAAGTCAATATTTATCTACATACGAAACGTTGTGAAATATTGAGCAAAGATCACTGCTCAATGTTTGAAATGCACAATAACAAACCCAAAATCAATGAAGCTGAGCATAGTCGAAGCCGAAGAACCCACATCCGAAATCCAACATAAAAATGCTTGATTTATCTGTAAACGTTCATAAACTGTTGCTCAAAAACCCGGTTATGTCAGCTTCGGGTACTTTCGGTTATGGAATTGAATTTGATGATTTCATAGATGTGAACCGGCTTGGAGGCATTCTTACCAAAGCCTGTACTTCGAAAAATCGTGATGGAAACCGTTATCCCCGCATGGCCGAAACTCCTTCGGGAATGTTGAACTCTGTCGGGCTTCAGAATAAAGGCGTCGACTATTTCATCAATACAATCTATCCGAAAATAGAACATTACGACACACATATTATTGTTAATGTTTCAGATTCGACTGTTGAAGGCTATATGGAAGTGGCTGAAAAGCTGAATCAACTTGAAAAAGTAACCGGCATTGAGTTAAATATTTCCTGTCCGAATGTTAAAGAAGGAGGAATGGCCTTCGGAACCTCCTGCCCTATGGCCGGTTCTGTTACAAAAGCAGTTCGTGATGTTTACGATAAGACAATGATCGTAAAACTCTCACCTAATGTGACCAATATTGCTGAAATTGCAAAAGCTGTCGAAGATGAAGGGGCAGATTCAGTTTCTGTAATAAATACGTTATTGGGAATGGCCATCGATGCTGAAAAACGCAGGCCTATACTTTCAACCATAACCGGCGGACTTTCGGGTCCTGCAGTTAAACCTATAGCTCTGCGAATGGTCTGGCAGGTTTCGAAAGCAGTTAAAATACCTGTGATTGGATTAGGCGGAATCAGCAATGCGACTGATGCCATTGAATTCCTGCTTGCTGGTGCAACGGCCATACAAGTTGGAACAGCAAATTTTATTGATCCGCAGGTTTGTATTAAAATAATTAATGGCATTGAGGAATATTGTAACCGGCATGGTGTAAAAGATGTGAAAGAATTGATAGGTGCGTTGGAAAGTTAATTATCTGATGGTTAATGAGAAAATATGATAGTACGACTTGACGACCGCACGACTACACGACTACACGATTTCGCGACTACACCACTGCATGACTGCACAACTCTGAAACATTGAATCCCGATAGCTATCGGGACTGAAACATTGAACCCTTGAGCTCGAAACATTGAACCCTTGAACAAGAAGTATTGAACCTTTGAACGCGAAGCATCGAACCCTTGAACGCGAAGCATTGAACCTTTGAACCTGAAACATAGAAACTTTTAATGAACAAAACAAACGTCCTTCTTATCGGCAGCGGTGGCCGCGAACATGCAATAGCATGGAAAATTTCGCAAAGCAATTTGCTCGACCGGCTTTTTATCGCTCCCGGTAATGCAGGAACCAGCAGTGTTGGCACTAACGTCCCTGTAAGTGGAAATGATTTTGAAAGCATAAAGCAATTTGTTATAGAAAACAAGATTACTTTGGTGATAGTAGGTCCTGAAGAACCACTTGTACGTGGAATTCATGATTTCTTCCTCCAGGATGAATTATTAAAACACATCCCTGTTATCGGGCCACAGAAAGCCGGAGCTGAACTTGAAGGAAGCAAGGATTTTGCCAAACAGTTTATGATAAGGCATAACATTCCAACAGGCGCTTATCAAACTTTTACCAAAGCCACACTTTCAGAGGGAATCGCATTCCTTCGCACACTTCAACCACCATATGTACTTAAGGCTGATGGCCTGGCGGCTGGAAAAGGTGTTGTGATCTGCAAAACATTGCAGGAAGCGGAGGAAGAACTTACTGCAATGCTTGCAAACCGGAAATTCGGGAAAGCATCGGAAATGGTTGTTATTGAAGAATTTCTCGATGGAATTGAACTTTCAGCTTTTGCCATCACGAATGGAAAAGAGTACCTGGTTTTACCCGAAGCAAAAGACTATAAACGCATAGGAGAAGGTGATACCGGACCGAATACCGGCGGAATGGGTTCCATTTCACCGGTTCCTTTTGCAGACAAGGAATTTATGCAGAAGGTGGAAGATCGCGTAATCAGACCAACGGTCGAAGGATTACAGAAAGATGGAATTCCGTACCAGGGATTCCTGTTTTTCGGATTGATGAACGTGAAAGGAGATCCCTTCGTAATTGAATATAATGTGCGACTGGGCGATCCTGAAACTGAATCGTTGTTACCCCGCATTAAGAACGATCTGTTGGAAATATTTCTGGCAACAGCCCATGGAGGACTTTCTGGCATAAATTTACAGGTTGATGAACGCACAGCAGCCTGTGTAATGATCGTTTCGGGTGGTTATCCAGGAGATTATGTAAAAAGCAAAGTAATAACAGGTTTTGAAATAGTTAATAAAAGCCTTGTATTTCATGCTGGAACGAGCTCTGCGGATAATAAAACAATAACTTCAGGAGGACGAGTAATTGCAGTTACATCCCTGGCTGAGAATATAAATGCTGCCGTTGCTCAATCTCTTGAATCAGCTAAACTGATTAACTTTGAAAATTCATATTTCCGCAATGATATCGGGAAAGACCTGATGTAGTTTTAAATACCAAAAATGCGCTTTTAATGCTGAAATGGATTTCAAAATCGGGTACAGTTTTACAGTTTACAATTTTTGCGGTACTCCTGTTCATAACCTGGATCTCCGCTTTTGTGAATCCTTTACCTCCTATACAAACTCCTGCTGATGGTCCATTATTTGCGCTACTGGTAAGCTGGATTACTCCATATCCGTTTTTAAGTGTCAGTGTGGCATTAGTCCTGATTGTAATACAAGCGTTGACTTTATTCTATGTATTCCAGGCAAATGGCTTTTTTAAGCGGGGTAACTTCCTGCCGGCTATTGTAATATTGCTTGCCTATAGCTGGAATGGCAATTACCAGACTTTACATGCTCTGCTTCCCGCGGGTGTATTAATAATAGTTTCGATACACTCAATCATGAGGATGTACGGACAGACAGCTGCATATCACCAGGTATTTACAGCATCTTTTTCAATTGGAATAGCCGCTCTTTTTTATACCCCGTTGGCATACCTGATGATCATGATCTGGCTAACACTCATAACTTACCGGATCTCCACCTGGCGCGAATATGCAATTTCACTGGTAGGTTTTATCCTGCCGGTTATATACTATCTAAGTTGGTTATTCTGGGTTGATGAATTGCCGTCAGGGTTGTATCGCTTAACTGACTCTTTGTTTCATTTTGTATTGGCTCCGCGACTTTCATCTGTAAATTTAATTTGGTTATCTGTTTCGACATCTCTTATGGTTATCACGATGGTGGCTGTCTTAAATGTAATGAACGATAAATTGATTAGTATCAGGCGCAGATCGTGGGTTTTGTTCAATTTTAGTGTAACCGTGGTGATATTGATGCTTTTAACAGGCTGGCCAATGCTTTCAGCAAATTATCTGTTCATATTCCCGATATCATTTTACATTACCGGAAGTCTTACTCTTATAAAAAGAAGGTTCTGGTTCGAAATGTTAACTTTAAGCTATTTTATTCTTTTTGTTGTGATCAGGGTGTACATTGCAATTAGCTAATGGAAATTTGTATTAAAAACACATTATTAATCACCTTTTAATGAAGTATTTTGACAACTCTTATAAAATAATGCAGCATGTTAAAATCCTCTTTCTCAGAGCATTTAATTGAAGCCGGATGCGATGAGGCAGGACGAGGCTGCCTTGCCGGACCTGTTTTTGCAGCGGCAGTTATTTTACCAAACAATTACTTTAATCTGCTCCTGAATGATTCAAAGAAACTTACTTCGGGTCAGCGTGAGAAATTACGTTCCATAGTTGAGAATGATGCATTATCCTGGGCTGTTGAAATGGTTGATAATGCGGAAATAGATAAAATCAATATTCTTAATGCCTCAATTTCAGCCATGCATAAATCGCTGGCAGAACTCTCAATAATACCCGAACTGATACTGGTTGACGGCAATCGGTTTAAGCCGTTCATAAACATTCCGCACCAATGTATTATTAAAGGAGATGGAATATTCATGTCGATTGCAGCAGCATCAATACTGGCCAAAACTCATCGGGATGAGTACATGCTTAAACTTGATGAACAATACCCGGAATATGGCTGGAAAAGAAACAAAGGTTATCCCACTCTTGAACACCGTAAAACAATTCTTCGTATCGGCAGCACTACATATCACCGTGAAACATTTACTGTACAGGTAGAAGGTGCGAAATAAGAATGGGTTAAATCAAAAATCCCCGTATTGCGACGGGGACTTCTGAACCAAATTATTAACCAAATTATTAACCAGAAAACTACTATTCTTTATTATTTAAGTTCAAAACGATGAAACTAAGAATTGATCTTTATAAATATTTTTACTTAGCTTGCTATGAATACTACAAATTTATAATATGTTTAGACAAGTTCGACATTTTAATATAAATATTTTTCAAAATAATTAAATAGCTGAAAACCCCTAATTATGCTGACTTACCACTTTAAATAAGTACAAGGAAGCTATGAATTTTGTAATATTGCAAATTAAAATGAAAAGTTTATGAGGATCCGAATCACTTTTTTCTCTTTTTTCCTACTTACTACTTGTTATTTATCAGCACAGAAGTTAGTTAATACTGATTATGATGCATACATAAAAAAGTATAAATCGATTGCAATCAAGGAAATGCAGATTTATAAAATTCCGGCCAGCATTA
>JBBQGD010000016.1:0-31446 GCA_038322655.1 Bacteroidales bacterium
ATGAGAATATTGATATGGATGAAAATAATGATGAGAGATAACAATTTAGATACGCAAAATTAAATTTACAGGTCTCTATATTGAAGTTTGTTGAAATCCATTCTGCTTTTAATTTGTTTACTATGCAGTAGTTTTATTAATGGATTATAAAAGATGGAAATCACGCTTAGCAAACAAATACTTTAACTTTAAGGAAAAAAAGATGAAAGGAAATAAAATAAAGTTGGGAGCATCTGGTTTAATGGTCTCACCATTAACACTTGGCAGCAATGTCTTTGGGTGGACTCTGGATGAATCAGCTTCTGTTAAAATACTGGATGCCTTTTTGGAAGCAGGATTCAATTTTATTGATACGGCAGATGTTTATTCTAATTGGGCACCCGGAAACCGGGGTGGTGAATCAGAAACAATTATTGGCGACTGGTTGAAGAAAACCGGAAAACGGAAAGATGTGATTATTGCCACCAAACTAGGGAATGATATGGGACAAGGCAAGAAAGGATTAAGCGCCAGCTACATAAAACAAGCTGTGAAAGCTTCCTTAAAAAGACTGAAAACAGATTATATAGATCTGTATCAATCCCATATTGATGATGCGGAAACATCAGTGGAAGAAACCATAACTGCTTTTAATCAGTTAATCCGGGAAGGAAAAGTCAGACATATTGGCGCTTCAAACCTGAGTGTTGAAAGAATAAAAGCTTCTAATTATTTTGCCCGCGCAAACAACCTTTCACCTTACATCAGCCTTCAACCCCTGTACAATTTATATGACAGGCAAAAATTTGAAACTGAATATTCAGAATTAGTAAAGGCTGAATCCCTGGGAGTGATCCCTTATTTCTCACTTGCAAGTGGTTTTCTGACAGGGAAATACAGGAGTGATGCTGATCTGCATAAAAGTATACGCGGACGAGGAATGAAGAAATACATGGATGAAAGAGGTTTTAAAATTTTATCTGTCATGGATGAGGTAGCCATGCAGCAGGAAGTACCTTTATCACAAATAGCCATTGCCTGGTTATTGCATAAACCATTAGTTACTTCGCCTATTGCCAGCGCCACAAGTAAGCAGCAACTGGCTGAAATTCTGCATGCTACAACTTTAACCCTGACACCTGAACAAATTTCCAGTCTTGACCTGGCTGCTGCTTACTAACAATATAAACCGATGGAAATAAAAGAGGTAAAAACAGTTATCATTAAATCTGGAAAAATCATATAAATATGCCACATATTGCAATTATATCATCAAGTGTACGAACAGGCAGGCAGAGTCATAGAGTTGCTTTGTATTTTAAAAAATATATAGAAACAAATAACATCGCAATTGTGGAGATTCTTGATCTGAAAGAATATAATTTCCCATTGTTTGATGAAAGGTTACAGTTTCAAAAAGATCCTGCACCTGGAACGCTCGATTTTGCAGCCAAAATAAAATCAGCTGATGGTATTGTTATTGTGACGCCTGAATACAATGGAGGTTACCCTCCAAGTCTGAAAAATGCAACAGACTTATTGCATGACGAATGGCATCGCAAACCCATTGTATTTGCAACAATTTCAGATGGCATTTTCGGCGGATCACAGGTAATCACTTCTTTACAGTATTCGTTTTGGAAAATAGGTGCGTGGACAGTCCCGGCCAGGTTTCCTGTTCCAAAAGTCCAGGATTCATTTGCTGAAGACGGAACTCCTGTAGAAAAAACATCAGTTGATAAACGGGCGGCTCATTTTCTTAATGAATTGCTATGGTGTATCGAAGCAAACAAAAGAATGGCTGAAACTAAATAACACAAATACATTAATTAACTGGCAAATCTCCTAACGGATTGATTCACATTACCTAAAAAGTTAATACAAATTTTAGTGATCTTACTGAATCAGCGTACTGAAAACAGTATTTGAGGCAGAAAAAATATTATCGGAAAGCCAGATGGCAGATACTTAGCTGGCATCCTAACATAGTTATTAGAATGAGGTATAGGTTTTTCTGAGTAGCATAATTTGTTTTCCATATTTATCTTGATCTTGCAAAAAACGTAAAGTAGTATTACTTAATCAGTTAACTAAAAAGCCTGCAATTTGAAAATTGCAGGCTTTTTTTATTTCATTTACATGACTAACTATTTCTATATCAATCTATTTGCTTTCTTTTGGTTGTTATCCGTTTTCACTTGATATTCACTTTTTGTAGTCGCATTTTTGGTCACATAAATGAAAAAAGAGTTACAAGTAACTTGTAACTCTTTGATTTTCAGTGGGAGCACATGGATTCGAACCAAGGACCCTCTGCTTGTAAGGCAGATGCTCTGAACCAGCTGAGCTATGCTCCCTTTTATTAAGAGGATGCAAAAGTAGTCATTTATTTCAAACAACCAAATTCTATATCAAGTTTTTTCAGCTTATTTTTTACTGCAAATAATATTTCCTTCATTTCGCGCATACTCTTATCTTTGCTTATTAAACAAACATTGAAAGTACCTGAGATTGAATAAGAGCATAACTCATATCATCCCCTTGATATTGATCTTATTAACCTTTGCCGCATGTCACCCAGCCCGGAAAGTTGAGCGTCGTGGCGGATACTTGCTTGTCAAAAACACCATTAAAAACCGCAATTCCTACCTCCCTTCCGACGAACTTGAAGGATTTATTCAGCAAAATGCCATGCCTGGAAGACTAGCCCCCATTTTCAGGCCCGGGGTGTACTTTTATGAGCACAGCTTTGTAGGGAAAGAAACAAAATTCAAATTGTTTCAGCGTAAATCACTAGGCAGAAAGCCTATTATTTTTGACAGTTTGCTTACCGTTGCTAGCGCTGACAAATTAGAACAGTACCTGGAAAATAAAGGTTTCTACCATTCAACAATCAACACATCGATAAAATACAAACGAACCAAGGCAACTGTAACATATAATATCAATTCCGGGCCTGCATGTATAGTAAGTAAATTCGATTACTTTGTTACCGATCCTGTTATGAAAGGCTTTATAATGGCAGATACAGCCCAGGGTAAACTACGCAAAGGTATGATTTACGACACTTATGTACTCGATGATGAACGCGACAGGATTGCAAATATGCTTCGCAATAACAGCTATTATAATTTTTCACTTAGTGATATCTATTACATTGTTGATACCACAAATGCGGGTCTGTCGGCGACAGCTGAAATGCATATCAAGAAAATAAAAATAAACATTCCCGGAAGCATAGATTCCACACAGGAAATACTTCATCCCCGATTCTATATAAGGAATATTTATATTGCACCCTATGTAAAAAACTCATCACAGGTAAATGTCTTTGATACGCTGTCGTACAAATATTACCTGAACAAAGCCGACACTGCCGGCAAAACGATTTATATCCTTCATAATAATGAAAATTCACTTAAGCCTTCCTTTTTATCATCATGCCTCGAATTTTCACCAGGTGATGCATTCAGCCAGTCGCGAACCAATCTGACCTACAAGAAATTAATCAGCCAGCCTATTATTGGTTCTGCCAATTTAAGCATGTCGATTTTGAATCCCGAGAAAATAAATTCCTATGACAAACAATGGCTCGACTGTAACATTCGTTTGATTCGAAACAAACCCAATACTTTCAGTCTTGGAACTGAAGGTACTAACTCAGGTGGACGATTTGGGATAGGTGTGAATACAGCTGTTCAAAACAGGAATCTTTTCAGAAGTGCAGAAGTGTTTTCGATAAAAATAAGAGCCAGCACCGAACTGCAGAGAAGCGTGTCCAATAACAATTCCAATCAAAAACCACCTTATGAAATAGGTGTTGAAGGTAGTATAGACTTTGCACGTTTACTTTTACCCTTTCGCTCCAAAAATATTCAAAACTCAAAACTGGGCCGCACTTCTCTTAGTGCAGGTACAGGCTTTGAACACCAGACCAATTACGATAGGACAGTTACTACATCCGCATGGTCGTACAAATGGAGTGGTAACGAGCGGATAAAACATATATTTACTCCCCTGGAATTGAATTATGTACATATACTTCCCACCAATGCATTCCAGTTGCACCTCGATTCATTAACCGACCCACAGTATAAATCACAATACACTGACCACCTGGTGACAATGATCCGATATAGTTTAATTGTTAGCAACATGTCAACAACAAAACTAAATGATCAGTTCTATTTAAGGCTAAACGCAGAAACATCAGGGAACATCCCTTACCTAATAGATAATTGGACCAACAAGGCAACTTCGAATAAAGGAGATTATTATGAGCGGTTTGGTGTGAGGTATTCACAATATGTCAGGTTCGACGGAGATTACCGTAGATACTGGAAACTCCGGTTTCATAATTTACTGGTCCTCAGAATGATGGGCGGTATTGCATTACCGTATGGAAACTCAGTGTCAATACCTTTTGAAAAGAGTTTCTGGCTTGGTGGTGCAAATGATATGCGTGGCTGGCGATTACGCACCCTTGGACCGGGAGGATATCCAACTCCAGACAACAACTATGATAAAACAGGGGATATCATGTTACAAACAAGCGTTGAACAAAGGTTCCCGATCTATAGTTTCCTGTTGGGCACCATCTTTATTGATGCGGGGAATATTTGGTTAAGGAATAGAAGTGATGATTTTAAAAACGGCAATTTTAAACTCAACTCATTCTATAAACAGATAGCGATGGATATGGGCCTGGGATTGAGATTCGATTTTTCTTTCTTTATTTTCAGGCTTGATGCGGCTGTTCCTTTTCACAATCCGGCAACTGGCAACTGGTTTAGCAAAGAAGATTTCAAAATCAGCAAGACTATTTTGAATTTCGGGATTGGATACCCATTCTAATATTGTTTTCCAAACCCCAACTTACCCAAACATAATTGCAGAAACTCCCCTAACTTATTGTTGTTTTAATCAGCAATGGTTTTCAAAATTAACACATCAACGTTTGATCACAGCTACAGAATTCAGTAAATTCATTTTCCGGGAGTTCCCCTACTCACCAACTCCCGGCCAACAGGACCTTATAAAAAGGCTTGCTGATTTCATTGTATCAGATATAGGGCAGTTCCCATTATTTTTGCTTGAAGGATATGCCGGAACCGGTAAAACCACAGTTGTGAGCACCCTGGTTAAAGCTTTGCCCAAAGCCGGATATAACGCCGTATTGCTGGCACCTACTGGTAGGGCTGCAAAAGTACTCTCACTCTATGCTCAAATGCCGGCTTATACTATTCACAAACGATTGTACAGACCGGCAATGGATGCTGACGGACATGTCAACTTCCAGGTGCTTCCCAATAAATCAGTACGAACACTTTTTATTGTCGATGAAGCTTCAATGATTCCGGACGGGAGTCAATCAAATGAAAGCGGAGCTTTTCAATCACGTAACCTGCTCGAAGACCTGATAGGACATGTATATTCGGGAGATGGCTGTAAAATGTTATTTTTAGGCGATTCATGCCAACTGCCACCGGTAGGCATTACTCAAAGCCCTGCGTTGGATACCGAGTTGCTCAGGCAATCCTTTTATCTTGATCTTGATAGTTTTGTACTTTCGGATGTAGTAAGGCAATCGCTCGAATCAGGAATTCTGTCGGTGGCAACAACAATCCGAGCAAAGATTAATAATAAAGTTACCGGCCTTCCTTTGCCTTTGTTCGGGAAGGAAAACGGTTTTCCCGATGTGATAAGTATAACAGGAATTGATATGCCTGATGCCATGCAACAAGCCTTTTCTGATTTCGGTCGCGAAAATACAGTCGTAATAACCCGATCCAATAAACGCGCAAACCTTTTTAACCAGGCTATCAGGGAGCGTATTTTATTTCATGAAAATGAGCTGGCTGCGGGCGATCATCTTATGGTTGTACGCAACAACTACTTCTGGCTGCCCGATGAATCGAAAGCCGGTTTTATTGCCAATGGTGATATTGTTGAAGTGCAGAGTTTACGAAAAACTGAAGAGCTTTATGGTTTCAGATTTGCAGAAGCAACGGTCCGCATGGTCGATTATCCTGACGAACAGTCATTCGATGTAAAGTTATTGCTTGATACTATCAATTCCGAAGGGCCTGCTTTGAATTACCAGGACAACCAACGGCTGTTCAATGAAGTGATGGCCGATTATATGGGTGAAAGCACACGCCGTAAGAGGATGGCCGGCATCAGGCAGAATCCGCACTTTAATGCATTACAGGTTAAACATGCCAGTGCACTAACCTGTCATAAGACCCAGGGCGGGCAATGGGAAGCCGTATTCATTGAGAAAGGATTTCTGAAAGATGAAATGATTGACACCGAATATCTCCGCTGGTTATACACTGCCGTAACCCGTGCAACCAGGAAACTTTTTCTTATTAACTTTGAAGAGCGGTTTTTTGAATAATTTCACACTAACAGTTTTAACTATCAACCTCATTTCCTAAACCCTAACCTGGACAAGCCAGAATCAAAAAAGATTTGTATAATGAACTTAGCACAGCGATCTCACGAGCGAAGCGAGTAATAACGAACAAGGAATAACGAATAATGAAATAAAAACATGAAGTATGGAATTGAATAAATAATAATGAAGATTGCAATACTAATTCTATAGCTTCACAACTTCGAAGCCGATAGCTATCAACTTCAATATTCCTTGTTCATTATTCGATATTCGATATTTTAAATTCAATTTGAAATACTCTGCCAAAAAATACACGAATATTGTTGTTAAGTCACTAAATGCCAACCCCTAAACCCTCAAATAAAATGCGCATAGGATTTGGATACGATGTACACCGCTTTGCTGAAGATCGGGACCTTTGGCTCGGCGGAATTAAAATACCACATACCAAAGGACTGCTTGGCCATTCAGATGCCGACGTAGTTATTCATGCCATTTGCGATGCTTTATTAGGCGCAGCGGCATTAGGCGATATAGGAGCCCATTTCCCGGATACAGATCCTAAGTACAAAGGTATTGACAGTAAAATATTACTTGCAGAGACATGCAGACTGATTACTTCGAAAGGATTTACGATTCAGAATATAGATGCGACCATTGCCCTCCAGGTGCCGAAGATTGCACCATATATTGAAATAATGCGGCAAACATTAAGCAGTTTACTCAATATTGAATCAGGGCGGGTTTCGTTAAAAGCTACAACCACTGAAAAACTAGGTTTCGAGGGACGCGAGGAAGGTATCTCGGCATATGCAGTTGTATTACTTGATGGATAATTATTTCATTCTCATTGTGACTTAAGAAAAATCGATCAAAAAGCGGGCATAAAAAAAGGTTGCCATCTAACAGCAACCTTTTCTATTATCTATTCAATGAGATTTTTATCTTACAGAAGGAGCATCAAAATTGATCAGTAGTGAAAACCGCAATGTATGCTCAAGTGGATTCTGGGTTTCGAGAGGAATCAGGTATGAAAAATCTATACCCAGAACATTGTAACGGAATCCGGCTCCCAATGTAAAATACTTGCGGTTGCCCTTATTAATATTTTCGTAGAAAAATCCTCCTCTGAGCGAAAATTGCTGTGCATACCAATATTCAGTTCCGACTGAAAAATTAAATTCCTGCATTTCTTCTTTGAAGCCACCGGGTGCATCATAAAATGAATGTATCATACCAACTAAAGTTCCCACATTCGGATCCATACCACTGATAATGGTATCTCCACTTTTAATGGCATTAGTAGGAACCAGCAGTTTATTAAAATCAGCCAAAAATGATATTTGGTTATAATCGTCAATGTCCAAAGTGAGAGCAGGACCAAATTTTAAATTTGTAGGAATAAAATCCTTTCGGGTATTATCGTCGCTATACGATATTTTGGTACCAATATTTGAAATATTTAAACCCCACGAAAAATTACCTTCAATTTTATTGAAGTTAACCGGTAACCTCTGGAAAAGAGCTACATCAGCAGCAACTGAATTTCCCGGCTTGGTTGCTTGTCCGCCTACATCCTGCCCCTGCGTAAGATTTGAATGAATATATCTTCCGGCAACCGCCATCGATAGAGTTGGGGTAAGTAAGCGCGAATAAGTAGCATCAACAGCAAATTCATTCGGATTATAGTCACCAATAACATAATTGTTAAAATCAGTAAAAGTAATAGCTCCGAGGCTGAAATATCTTAGCGACATAGCAACTGTCGACATTTTGTCAATACGTTTGAAACCAGCCAGGTAAGCCAGGTTAATATCATTGGTGAGTCCTTTAAGCCATGGACTATATGACATGCCAAGACCCATATCTTTTTTAATAAAGGCATACTTTGCCGGGTTGTAATGCATTGAATAAGCATCAGGCTCGGAAGCAACCCCTGCATCACCCATAGCACCTCCGCGGGCATCAGGAGCAATCATCAGGAAAGGGACGGCAGTAGTAATAGGGTTAAACTGGCCAATATAATTATCAGGTGTTGTTTGTGCTTTTGCTGTAATCAGTACTGCCAGCAGCAGAAAAAGTGTAAGAAATGAATGTTTTACAGGTGTCATAAGGTTTTAAAATAAAATCTCGAATTTACTTACTATTATTATCCGAATTATAAACGGTGATTCTAAAATGTTATTGTATTTATATGTGTTTTTCTGAAAATGTGGTTGCTATTAAAAATTTGAAGGTTCGGGAAAGGAGACTGGAGATTTAAGCATTGTTAATCTGGCAGTCATTGACCTCACCACTAAGCCCTCCTCCTTAAAAGAAAATAGGACTTGGTAACGAGAATATGTAAGCAATATGAATGTCTTTCACTAGCAGTTTGGATTGTGGGACAATGAATTTTAGGATTTGAATATCATCATTTTCTGAAGCATCAGTTTTCTCCATTTTTCTGAACAACTTATTTCACTTTCAACAACTTACTTGCCTTTACAGTTTCGGATTTGCCATTACCTACCCTCACACTCACAAGGTAAACACCAGGCGGAATTGTTGCGCCTAAAGCGGTGCGGCCGTTCCATGTTAGCTGGCTTGGCGTATTTCCTTGCGAAATGAAAGTCTCACCAGCAGTTTTACTTATCAGCGACCCGTTGATATCAAAAATTTCGAGATATGCCTCCACTTTTGAATCAAACAGGTTAGTCTCAAAATCAACCTTAATTTCGTTTCTGAAAGGGTTTGGATATACATTCATACTTGTTATGGTAATCTGCACATGCTTGTCAACCGTAAAACTGATAGTCGCCATGGATGAATTATTAAAAACATCCCAGGCTTTAAGCGTAAGCGTATGAGGACCTTCAGAGAGTTGTGAAAACTTATATGCAATCTTTCCCGAACTGTAACTATCAAGATCAGCACTATAAAAACTATTCAGTACTATGGCGGTTGAATTATCACCATCAATAGTAGCCACAATGTCATGACCTATTCCATTACTGACAGTATTGATCCCGCTCTCGTCGCTTAGTTTTGCCAGCAGAAAAGGAGTAGATCCGGTAACTCCGCCATCCTTAAAATCCAGGCTTTCCATAAACAACGAAATCTGAGGACCGGCATTATCAGCACTTTCATTTCCCGATCCGCCAATAATAAGTTTTTCACTATAGCCATTCGCATCAATAACTCCGTTATGCGCATAATACGAAATCTTACCTGGTCCAAAACTGTAATCAATATCGCGTGGCGCAATGAAATTCACAGTAAAATCCCCGTTGCTAACTGTTGCCCTTCCCTGGTAAATATAATTTTTCTGCACTGTATAGGGGGCTGGATAGTCACCGGGGGCAGTGCCTAATGTCATAAGTGTACGAGCTTTATCGTAAACCTTAACGTCCACTTCACCGTTAAACCCGCTTATTTTATTTCCTGATTCATCAGCAACAATTCCGCGGATTTCAACCGGCATCATTGCAGCAACCGTATCCGTAGCCGCTTCAATATCGCGTCCGTTAATTTGCGTAGTGATTACATTATATTTAGGATAAGCCAATCGCAATGCAGGATCACCCAGCAAAACAAAATTTCGAATTAATGAAGCATCACCATTACCCATCCTGTTTTTAGCATATGCAATTACATCACCAAAACGTGGATATTCCCCGTTATATTTTGAAAAAAGAGTATCATAAAAATACAATGTGAGCTCAATATTAGTACCTGCATTTGCCAGTCGTGTAGTTGTAAAAAGTGCTATTCCACCTCCTACAGGGTTCAGAAATACATATTCCCCAGCCGATACACTGGCTGGGTTGTCGTACCTGCTGAATGAGCATGTTGCGGTCATAAATACAGGCAGGTGGTTGTAATTGGTCCAGGAATTAATTTCACTTACAGTCAAAATTCCTTCTTCTGCCCAGCTTGTTTCACCGCCATGTCCGGTATAGTTCATTAACAGAACACCATTCGCAATATTTGTACCAATAGCCGTATTTACATCAGGGCAAAGTGTTCCGGCAGGAGTGGAAACCTGTTTAAAGGCATCAATATATAATTTTTCCAAATTAAATACCGGGGCTATTTTCTCGATCAACGGACAAATTTGTGTTTCTACCTGACGGAAATGGGTATTACTGTTTCCATTGTCAGCAACAAAGCATAATTTATTTCGCCAGTCACCCAATGAAGTCTTGCTGTTAGTGGCATAAAAAATGCATTTATCAACTGCATTCTTTGCCTCTGCAACAGTATTTACAGGAAAGCGACCGATTCCGACATCCATGAGACCCACTGCATTGTTCCCCTCGTATGTATCAAGCAAACAGAAAAAATCATCACTTGCATATGAGTAAACAGAATTGAGAGATTCTTTGGTTTGGAAAGTAAGTACCCTATTGGTGTTTTTAGGAACACGATCTTTATAATCAAAAGATCCATCTCCAAAAAGCAGAATGTAGCGTAGTTTTTTTCCACTTTCGGGCCGGGTGTAAAGCAATCGGGCAAAATCACGTATAGCAGATATATCGGGAGCTCCCGAAGAAAATTCGTTATAAATCTGTTCGTTGGTTGCAACCGTTACGCTAAGCCCGTCGAATGTGCGATGATGTTCAGCAAGACTGTTTGCCTGGTCTACAAAATCTTTATAGGTTACGATCAGCATATCTGTTGAAGCAATCCCATGCAGATCCTGATTTACAACTTTCTCTGTAAATTTTGCTGCCAGGAAAGTTGTATTATCCGAGGCAACAAACTGTCTTAAGCTGTCAGTTGGTAGCACAAAGCTGCTTACATTACCCTGAAAGTCAGCAGCAACTTTTTTCACATGAATTGGGTCAGTTACTTCCCAAATAGTTACGTTTGCATTTGAAGACTGAAGTTGAAAATCAGTAACAGCACCTATTGCAATTGAAGAAGGATCAGCAAACAGCATCTGGCCGCCAGTAAATTTAAGGTCACGGGATACATTCAATTCAACCCAATCGAGCCAGCCTATTGAGGTTCCTCCCCCATTATACTGGAAAGCAACTTTTATTTTTTCGCTTTCAGGTGTAAATGATTTTGTTTCGATACGGTCGGTAGCATAACTATATAAACCAGAAACCCCGCAGACCGGTGATGCGACAGGAATCGAATTCACTTTCACGACAAAGGCTGTTGTAGCTGATGATCTGGCTGTTACCCGGTAGCGGATTGAAGCTTGCTTCCCTGCAGTAATATTAGAAAATGTAAATTCGGGAAGTTCAAAAAGCGGGCTGCCGGGGTCCATTCGTTCGCCAACCCAATCTTTTCCTGAATTAATCAAATTAAGCTGGTCTTTTTCATAAAATACTCCTTCAGTGAAACTAGTGCATGTATAGGTAGGCGTTTGAGTTGATTGTTCCTGATAATCAATCCGCAGACCATTTCCCCCATCGAAATTGAGAAAATAATACGTGTAGTTCGAATATAAATCAAGGGAGTGTTCAAATTTTTGCGTTGTTTTATTATATTTTTCCTGGTTTGGAGCCGTTCCGTAAAACAGAATATAATCGCCTGATGCAAATACATTATTGCCGGCATTTACAACCTGGATTGCATTTTCGGTAAGGTCATCATACCTGAAAGCATTATTTGCCTCAGGTAACATTCCACCACCATTTCCAAATAACCTGATCGAATTAGGCTTAATGGTCGACATATCCACACCCATTGCCTTAATATCGGCATAGGTTAATTTATATATTCCTGTTTTATCAAGCTGTATTTTATACCAGTTGCCCTGAGCCAGAACCGAATGTGCTGCATAAGCTGATGATTTCAGGTTTTGATCTTTGGCTCTTCCCGGAATATATACTAGGTCGATAGTAAAAGATTTAAGGCGCATAATTCCGCCCTCAGGATTTATAACCAGAGGGTTAATGGTAAGCATGGTCATTTCCACACCCCTTTCAGTGCCCGTTTCAATTACCGGCGAAAGAGTTTGGTCAGGAATAAGTGCATACGTTAATGTACTTAGCTGATCAACACTCACAGGCTCCCACTCTGTATGAGTAACTAATATATCACAACTCTGAGCGGTGGCGGGTAATTTGAATTTCTCGAAATATTCAGGGGTATAATTTTTAGCTGCATTATTAGTTAACCCTTCAGCGCAAAGCGCATTTATGGGTTCATAATTTATCCCCTGAATAGATTGAATACCTTTCCAGTCAAGCACTACTTTTTTCTGAATTCCCTGACCCAACATCATAAAAGGTGCAGAAAGGGAAAAGAGTACTACAATGTATATTTTCTTGTATGTTCGCATAGAACCAATTCAATTACCTATAAATTACTTTTGGAGAATCATTTTCCCCGTTGTTTGTGTAAAAAGCCCATTTGAAGTACGGACAATAAGGTTGTAAACATAGATTCCCGGAGGAACTCTATTTCCATAATCACCTTTACCATCCCAGCGTATTGGAATGCTAACAGAACCGTTTTGAGCAGATGTTTGTTCAATAATCCTAACTAATTGTCCGCTAAGCGAATATATTTCTACTCGTGCAGCAAACTCAACATTTTGCTGGTTATGCTCAAATCCAATATCTGTAAATTCGTTGAAGGGATTAGGATAATTGTATGTATCCGAGATTACGAACGCTCCTGAGGCATATACCACAAAATGAATCACAGCTTCGGATGAATTATTAAAAACATCCCATACCTTCACTTTCAATGTATGCTCACCCGGAGGAAGCATTGAAAAGGGAAATGAAATTTTTCCGCTTTGGAAGGTATTGAAATCTGACTCATAAAAATCATTGAGAATAAAAGGGTCGGAAGAATTATCATCGAGAACAGCAGTAATATCATGCCCGATTCCGCTACCAATCGTATTTATACCATTTTCATCGCTTACATATGCAAGCAGATGTGGGTTCTGGTCAGTGATGCCGCCATCGTGAAACTTATCTGTATTCATGAATAATTCAATTGCTGGTCCGGTATAATCGCCTACTTCCGGTTCGGAAGAGCCACCCACAATGATATTGTTATAATGACCAGAAGCATCGCGTGTTCCATCTGTAGCATAGTAACTAATTTTACCAAAATCATAACGGTAGGCAATATCTTTGGGCACAATAAAAGTGAAACTAAACCTGCCATCTTTAACATCTACTTTACCTTTATAAACAAGGTTTTTACGCATCTCGAACGAATATTCAGCCCCACCGTCATTGGCAAGCGTTTTCAGGGAAACTGGTTTATCAAACACCGATGGATAAACAGCACCATTAAAATCAGAAACCAGATTTCCCTGATCGTCAGTAATAAAACCGTCAATAGTAACTTCCATATATGCTTTTATGGTATCGGCCCCGTTATCGGGAACATGACCATTAACCGAACTGGTGATGACTTTTAAGGAGGGAAAGTCAATTTGCAATGCCGGATCGCCAAGAAGTACATATTTTCGTCCATTTTCGTTTGAACCTTTGTCGCGCTTGGAGTTCATAATAATATCACCCATTCGTAGCCTTTGTCCGCCAGGTTTACTCAATGCGTACTCATAGAATTTTTTATTCAGTTCAAAGTTAGGACTTCCGTAAGTAGGCCTGGTGGTGGTAAAAAGCGCTATACCTCCACCTTTTGGATTAGTGAACACATATTCACCGGCCGAATGGTGCCCGGGGTCATCAAACCGACTGAATTCGCAGGTAGCAGTAACAAATACAGGCAGATTATCAAAATTTGACCAATTGTTAATTTCGTTCACGGTTAGCACCTGCTCATGGGCCCATCCGGTCTCACCTCCATGACCCGTGTAATTGAGAATAAGGCATCCCTTTGCAACACGTTGCGTAATCGCCAGGTTTACATCAGGATAACGGTTACCACTTGGCGTTGCATACTGGATATACGAATCAAGGTAAATTTTATCGAGGTTCATGTCAGGATAATTATTCTCAATATTCACTGACATTTGCTCCGCCTGCGAAATATGCTCATTATAATCTTCATCATCGGCAACAAAGGTGACTATATTTTGCCAGTCGCCGGATGCTGCAACTTCTGGTACCGAATAGTGAATTATTTTATCAACTGCCTGTTCAGCTTCTGCTGCTGTTTTAACGGGCAAACGACCAATTCCTATATCAATTATATCGGCATACGAGGTTCCTTCGTTATCATCGAGCATTCCATAATAATCATCTGACACAAGTGAGCTTACAGGGTTATAGGATTCAGGTGATTGCCATGAAGGAATAATATTAGTATTGTTTGCCAGAAAATCCTTGTAATCATACGATGCATCACCAAAAAGAAGCAAATATTTTGGCATATCGGCAGAAGATGATCTGTCGTAAAGCATCTTCATAAAATCACGTATGGCGGTGATATCAGTAGTACCCGAAGAGAATTCATTATAAATCGTGACTGGATCCAGAACCTGTACATTCAAATCGGATGCGCTTGCATGAAAAGTAGCCAGCCTGACAGCCTGCGGCATAAATTGTTGAGGTGCAATGATAATCATATCCGCTCCGGCCGTAGAATGAAGATTTTGATTTTGTATTTTTTTTATAAAACGGGGTTTCAACAATGCAGTCTCATCAAAAGCAACGAATTGCCTTATGGTATCCGACGGAAGTTTGAAAACCACATCGTTGCCGGTTGTGGTGATGTTGATTGCGGCAGTATTTAAAAGATTGGTTACTTCCCATAACCTGATTTTACCAGCCGCATCGCGTATAGTATACCGGGCAATATGGCCCGGAATAGCCGAGCGGCTATCGCGAAAATCAAGCTGCCCGCCTACAAACCGCAAATCACACCGGGCATTTACATCAATAAAATCAAGGTATCCTGCTGAAGAAGTAGTTGTTTTGTTGTATATGACATTAATTTTTAATGGCAATGTAACTGACTGAAGAGAACAAAATGCCGCTGACCCTGTTGCAACCGGGCTATCCTGATAGGTTGAAACAGGAGGATGAACTATTTTCCACGACTGATTACCAATGGAAAATCCGAATGAACTGGCAACTGTTGATTTTGCAGCAGTAACTGAACGTACTTTTACTTCACCATCTGCAGCAAGTGCGGGAATATTAAATGAGTACGACCTGGAAAGGATTACATCGAAAATCTGTGCAAACCATTGCCTGCCCGATTTTAGCAGGTTCAGATTATTTTCTTCATAAAAAGTGTAAAAGTCGTACGAATCGACAACATCTGTTTCAGTTGACGCGGAACTTTCTTTTAATTGAACCCGTTTTCCTGTTCCCTGATCAGTAGTAAGGAAATAGCAAATAGTGTCAGCATACAAGTGTGAAGTATGTTCCCAAATTTCTTTGGAAGTATTATATTCCCATGTAACAGGTCCCTGTGCATAAAAAAGTATCTGATCTCCCTGGTCGAAAGATCCGTCCGCCTGGCCTGTTACTTCAATTGCATTTTCGGGTAAATCATCGGCCCGGGCTGCAGAATTAGCTTCAGGAAGCATGGTTCCACCTCTTCCGAACACACCTACTTTAGACGGATTAAGTGATGTAGGATTAATTCCCATAGCTACCAGGTCGTTGTATCCCAGATGATATACACCGGTTTGGGTCACTGCTAGTTTATACCAGTTACCCTGCGAAAGAACTGAATTCGAAGCATAATTTTTAGGAGTGCTTTTAAATGAGTTAGCCCGACCGGCAAACTTAATCCTGAAGGTGGATAGTTTCAATACCTGATTGGTGGTTTTATCCTTGATAAAAGGTAAAATGCTAATGTGAATCCCGGCTTTCTTCTGACTCATTACTTTTTGGGCGGAATACGAAAGTACATCCGGAATTGTTGCAGAACGAAGCAGCATTAATGCCGGCTCGTCACCTGCTAATGGCAGAAAGATTAAACTATCCAGGGTAACATTCTTAGGAACGGTATCACTAAAAAATGTTTCATTCCACTCGGGCAAGGCCTGTAGGTCAGAATAAAATGCACCTTCGAAAGAAAAATTCGGGAAAATGCTGTCATTAACAATTAGGTTTGTTGGTTTATTCCAGGTTATTGAACGGCTGACATACCTAACCTGTGATTGCGAAACCAAAGGAAACAGCAATACTAAGAATAACAATTTCAGACATGTATTCTTTCTGCTCAACAATTTAAAGGGTCTAATCAATTTAATCAGAACTAAATCAAAAAAGATCGTATTTCGATTTGAAACCGATCAAATAACGATTCGTAAAAGACAGTAATATTTCTTTCATTTACCGGTATTTAAAAACGGAAAAAACTTTTCATTATTGCAGCTGTCGAGATAATTTGTAAAAACCACCCAGATTAGCGATTTATTTTGTAATATTGTCCTCATAAATCTATGCATACGAAAGCTACTCTGATATTGTTCCTGGCTGTATTCCTGTTCACAGTTTCAAGTGTTTCAGGACAGGATGTGGCATTTTCGCAATTTTATGCTAACCCGGTATATCTTAACCCTGCATTGGCCGGAAACATTATCTGTCCGCGCTTAACGCTCAACTATCGTAATCAATATCCTGCTTTGGGTGACCACTACATTACCTACAATGCATCTGCTGATATGTATGTAAAATCTCTTTCAGGAGGAGTGGCTGTGATTGCCACTTCGGATATGACAGGTCCTTTAGCCTCCTTTTCGGGAAATATAGTCTACTCTTATCATTTAAGGATTACCGAGAAGCTCAGGATGAATGCAGCTTTAGAGGCAGGATATTTCCAATACCGGCTAAACTGGGAAAAGCTTGTGTTTGAAAATATGATTGATCCCAACACGGGCCAGATAATTCCTGGTGTCGGAGAAAGTCAGCCGTCTAAATTAAGCGTAGGGGATGTAGATTTTTCGACGGGCATTGTTTTAGGGTACGACGAACGGTTTTACCTTGGATTTGCTGCTCATCACATTACCAATCCCGATCTGGCGTTTTATACCGGCAATATCAGCCGTCTGGCGACACGGTTTACCATGCATGCAGGAGGAATATTTAACCTGAAAAGATCAGAAAGTAAAGAAAATGATAATTTGTCGATTTCACCGAACATAGTATATATGCAACAAGGTGATTTTCACCAGTTGAACGGAGGCATGTATTTAAACATTTATCCTTTTGTTACCGGTGTATGGTTAAGGCACAATTTTGAAAACCCGGATGCAATGATCGCACTGATAGGCTTTCAACAAAAAAACTTCAAAGTTGGATATAGTTATGACTTTACCTTATCAAAAATGGGTATGCCTGCAGGCGGTGCTCATGAAATTTCATTCGTATGGTATTTGCCGTGTCCGAAAAAAGAATTCAAGTATAATGCAATAAAATGCCCTAGTTTTTAGTTAATACCCAAACAAACCATTAAAGAGATGTCTAACTACCGCAAATTAGCAGCAACAATTTCGTTTGCAGCAACAATTGCACTCCTCGTTTCTTGTTCGAAATTTGGAAAAGAGCAATCACACTCCACTGGCTGGAATTATAATGATTCGAAAAATGGCGGTTTCGCAGTATCAGATTATAAAGATCAGGTTACCGGACCCGGTCTTGTATATATTGAGGGAGGAACATTCACCATGGGCCGGATCAGCGATGACCCAATGTATGAATGGAATAATATCCCGCGCAGGGTTACTATCCCTAGTTTTTATATGGACGAAACCGAAGTATCAAACCTGGATTATACAGAATATCTTTACTGGATCAGCCGTGTTTTCGGAACGAGTTATCCCCAGGTTTACATGAAAGCTTTACCGGATACACTTGTATGGCGTGAAAAACTGGGCTATAACGAACCACTTGTTGAAACTTACCTCCGTCATCCGGCCTACAGGAATTATCCAGTTGTTGGTGTAAGTTGGTTACAAGCCAGCGACTACTGTCTGTGGCGTACTGACCGTGTTAACGAAATGCTTCTTGTTCAAAATGGCAATCTCGAACTTGATCCGGCTCAAAAAGATGAAAATAACTTTAATACTGAGGCTTATCTGGCAGGTCAATACACCGGACTTGTAAATAAACCCATGCGTGATCTTAATCCGAACGGCACAGGCGAACGCAGGGTACGTCTTGAAGATGGTATACTTTTGCCCAAATATAGGCTCCCAACGGAAGCTGAATGGGAATTTGCAGCATATGGTCTGATCGGCAACACACATTTTGAAAGGGTTGTTGAGCGCCGTATCTATCCATGGAACGGAACAGTGCTTCGTACAGACGAAAGTAAATTTTCCGGCAATTTTGTAGCTAATTTTAAACGTGGCCGTGGCGACTATATGGGTGTAGCAGGTAATCTGAATGATGGTGCTGCAATCCCGGCTGAGGTTGGTTCATACTGGCCAAACGATTACGGGCTTTACAATATGGCTGGCAACGTTGCCGAATGGGTAATGGATGTTTACCGCCCGTTAAGTTTTGAAGATGTGAACGATTTCGCTCCTTTCCGTGGAAACACTTTTCAGACACGTCAAACAGATGGAGAAGGATACTTAGTACCTAAAGACAGCCTTGGCCGTATAAAATACCGACCGGTTACCGAAGAAGAAGCTATGGGCAGGATCAACTACCGGAAAGCAAATAACATCAATTACCTCGACGGTGACTATGAATCGTTGACCGGAGTGGATTGGATGGCACCAACCGAAGGAAATTCAACTGATCAAATGTATGAATATGGAGTTTCATCATTGATCAGCGATAAATCCCGTGTTTTCAAAGGTGGCTCCTGGCGTGATCCGGCATTCTACCTTAGCCCTGCAGCACGTCGTTCACTGGATGAAAATATGTCGACTAACTACATCGGATTCCGCTGTGCAATGGGCAGCGTAGGCGGTGCTTCTGCCGGCAAAAAATAAAAGAACTATTTTGTTTATAAAAAAACCCATCCCTGTTTCGGATGGGTTTTTTATTTTAAGTAATTTGCATACATCTAACCAGCCTAAGCATATGTATATCACCATCGAAGAATTATATTCTATTTATCTGAAAAACAGGATAATTTCGACAGATTCACGACAGATAATTGCCGGCAGTCTCTTTTTTGCCCTTAAAGGCGACAGCTTCGATGGAAACAAATATGCAGGTATTGCCGTTGAATCGGGGGCTGCTTATGCTGTAATTGATAACCCGGCCTATACCGGCAAAAATACGCTGCTTGTTAACAATGTGCTTGACGCTTTACAGCAATTGGCATTGATGCACCGCCGTACATTCAATATTCCTGTTATCGCTGTTACAGGAAGTAACGGCAAAACAACCACCAAGGAATTAATAAATGCCGTATTGAGCCAACAATACAAGGTAACGGCAACAAAAGGGAATCTGAATAACCATATTGGCGTTCCGCTTACTTTGCTGAATATGACGGATGAAACAGAGCTTGCCATAATAGAAATGGGTGCTAACCACCAGCTGGAAATTGAAAGTTATTGCAGGATTGCTGAGCCTACACATGGGTTAATCACCAATATCGGGAAAGCCCACCTGGGTGGTTTTGGTGGTTACAAAGGCGTTATCAAAGCTAAAACTGAGCTTTATGCCTGGCTCCGCAATTCAGGCGGAACTGTTTTTGTAAATGCAGATAATCCTTTGCTCATTGAACATACTAGCGAAATGAAGAGTGTTTTATATGGCACAAAAGAAGGATTTTTCACGCAAGGAAAAGCAATGAATACCGCATCAATACTTGAATTGGAATGGTTTGCAGACAATTACAAAATTAATATTCAAACCAATCTTGTCGGGATTTATAATTTCGAAAATGTGCTGGCAGCAATTTGTATAGGCACTTTTTTCAATGTTCCAGCTGATGAAATTAAATCTGCAATTAATACATACCAGCCTTCGAACAGCAGATCGCAAGCATTAAAAACAGATAGAAATTCAATAATTCTGGATGCCTACAATGCCAATCCGACAAGCATGCAACTTGCCATCGAAAATTTCAGGCTGATTGATGCACCCAATAAAATGGTTATCCTTGGCGATATGCTTGAACTTGGCGATGAAAGTCCTGCTGAACACCAAGCTATTGTAAAGCTTGTAAATGAGTCGGGGTTTAAAAGTGCAATTTTTGTCGGACCCGATTTTAGCATGGCAGCGGCAGATATATTTCAATGCTTCAGTAATTCCGACGAAGCATTCTTATGGCTGATGAAGCAGCAGATTAAAGATTTTACAATCCTGGTAAAAGGATCGAGGGGAATAAAAATGGAAAAAGTATTGGAAGCTCTGTAAAAATTCAATTTTGCGACAAACGCAATTACCAACCTTAGAAGTGTACTTCGCTCACTATATTAAACACAGTTCATGAAAACTTTCAGCATAATCGGAATGATGTCGGGCACTTCGCTTGATGGTGTCGACCTTGCACATTGTGTATTCGTGGAAACCGAATCCGGAATTACTTATACTTTGGGTGCATGCGAAACCATTCCATATCCTGAATCATGGCTGCACAGGCTTAAAACACTTCCTTCAGCTTCAGCGGTTGAGTATGCTGAAACACACACTGATTATGGAAGATATATTGGTAAGCTTATTGCAGATTTTATTAAAAGGAATTCAATTTCAGCCGACTTCGTTGCCAGCCACGGACATACCATTTTCCATAACCCTACAAAGCATTACACTTCACAAATTGGCGAAGGCGCTGCAATTGCAGCAGGCTGTGGTTTACCGGTGGTTTGCGATTTCAGAACCGGAGATGTGGCAGCGGGCGGACATGGCGCACCGTTGGTTCCTGTTGGCGATCAGGAGTTATTTGCTCAATATGATTATTGCCTGAACCTTGGCGGGTTTGCAAATATCTCCATGCAAATGAATGGAAACAGGATTGCTTACGACATTTCACCGGCTAACATAATCCTGAACCATATTGCCGCACAAAAGGGAAAGCCTTACGATAAAAACGGAGAAATGGCAGCTTCAGGATTTATTCATGCAGAATTACTCCAAACGCTCAACAGCCTGGGATATTATCATGTCGATCCGCCAAAATCACTTGGCAGGGAATGGATAGAGAAGGAGATCCTCCCAATTCTGCCACTATATAACATCAGCCTCGAAGATGTAGCCGCTACTTTTTGTGAGCATATTGCCATTCAGATAGCTGCTTGTCTTCAAAATGAATCACACAAACAAATGTTGATTACCGGTGGCGGCGCTTTTAACACATTCCTTATATCGCGGATTGCAGCGCATACTAACGTTGAACTGATCTTTCCTGATCACAAAACAGTAAATTATAAGGAAGCTCTGGTATTTGCATACCTGGGTTTACTCAGGATGCAGGAAAAACCCAATTGCCTTTCAACAGTTACCGGCGCAACACATAATGTGTCAGGCGGTGCGATATATTTACCCTAATCTACAATCAAATAAATATATTCAATTTTATGATTTTGTGAGTTAGATTTTCTGATTGATTTTATATACTTTTGCGCCTTCAAAAAAGAATGCCTAATTAATACTTTAATGTTCCTTCACTACAACCTGTTACCAGTTTAAAAACCTTCTATGAATCCAAATAAAAAAGTGTTGATTACTATGATAACCGGGGCTTTCCTGTTGCTGCCCGTTTTCACATTTGCTGCAGTTCCGTCGGCTATCCCTTTGATTTTCGGTATCCGGCTTGAGTTTATAATTTTTGCTTTAACACTTGTAGGTGTTGCGGTGTTTCACCACAGGACCATGTATGTAGCATTAGGTGGATTAGCAACCTTATTACTTCTAAAATACCTGTTTCTTCCTGACTTTTCATTTATACAACACATAATCGGAAGTCCGGATAAAGACGGTGAATGGCGAATTCTGCTTAACCTGGCCGGATTACTTTTTGGTTTTGGAATACTGGCCAAGATTTTCCAGGAGTCAGGCATTCCGGATAAACTTCCTGATGTGCTTCCTGATGACTGGAAAGGAGGCTTTGTCCTTTTGATTCTTGTTTTCTTTCTTTCAAGTTTCCTTGATAATATTGCCGCAGCCATGATTGGAGGTACTGTTGCTGTTGTTGTATTTAAAGGTAAAGTACACTTGGGTTACCTGGCAGGAATAGTTGCAGCCAGCAATGCCGGCGGGGCAGGTTCGGTAGTCGGCGACACAACAACAACACTTATGTGGATTGATGGTGTTAACCCACTTGATGTAACTCATGCTTATGTTGCATCATTTGCAGCATTGGTTGTATTCGGTATACCTGCTGCAATAATTCAGGACCGTTATCAGCGTATACAAAAAGATGCCAGTAAGAATGTTAAAATTGATACTTTAAAAATCGGCATTGTGGCCTTAATACTGGTTGGGGCAATACTTACCAATTATTTCCTGGATTTTCCGGCTTTAGGTGTATGGATCGCAATCGTTATCGGATCCATGTTGCGTAAAGCACCATGGGATGAAATTCCGAAATCACTTCAGGGGACAATTTTCCTTGTATCCCTGGTAACCTGTGCTTCACTTATGCCTGTTGAAGAACTTCCGGCAGCTTCCTGGCAATCAGCTTTCTCGCTTGGTTTTGTATCGGCTGTGTTCGACAATATTCCACTTACAAAACTTTGCCTCGACCAGGGAGGTTATGACTGGGGTGTACTTGCATACGCAGTGGGATTTGGAGGTTCTATGATATGGTTCGGTTCATCAGCCGGAGTTGCGCTCTCGAATATATTTCCGGAAATGCGTTCAGTTGTTGACTATGTTAAACAAGGTTGGTTTGTAATTGTTGCCTATATTGTCGGATTCTTCATCATGCTTGGCGTGGTTGGATGGCATCCGCACGCACCACACCGTAAAGATCGGAATGCAGTTAAAACAGAACAAACAATTGGTCCTGCAGACACTGAAACAGTAACGGAATAATCTTAAAAATTACAGAGTAGTTCCCTCTTTGTCTGAATTCAGAAAAAATAAATAAACACGGTTAATCAAAATGATTGCCGTGTTTTTAATTTAATTTAAAATAAAAACAAACAATTTCAGTTACTATTAACAGAGTATTGTTTGTAAGTACATACCATTCTTCCCACTAGACATTACGAACAATACTACCTTTATACAGAAAACCATTCATATATGATCAACGGAGTAATTCTTCAGATTATGCAGACTACCGGAGCTGCATCAGATACTGTAAACCAGGCGCTTAACTCAATACCACAACCGGCAAAAGCCACAGAAATCTCTCTTTCCATTTGGGATTTAACCCTGAAAGGTGGTCCGGTAATGATTCCTATTGCCCTGTTATCCATTTTGGGTATCTATATTTTCATTGAACGGTATATTATTATTGGCCGGGCTTCGAAGGAAGATTCCAATTTCATGAATAACATCCGTGATTTTATGCACAATGGAAGGCTGGATTCAGCATTGTCGTTATGCCGGAACAATAATACACCGATTGCACGGATGATAGAGAAAGGATTACAACGCCTCGGACGTCCGTTAGGAGATATTAATGCTGCTATTGAAAATGTAGGCTCTCTTGAAGTAGCTAAGCTCGAAAAGAACATATCATTACTGGCAACCGTGTCGGGAGGAGCACCCATGCTTGGATTCCTTGGTACAGTTACAGGTATGGTAAAGGCTTTTTATGATATGTCGATGGCAGGAAACAATCTTGACATCCAGCTCCTTTCAAGCGGTATTTACCAGGCAATGGTTACAACTGTTGCCGGACTTATAGTAGGTATTATCGCCTATTTCTGTTACAACATCCTGGTGGCAAGGGTTCAGAAAATTGTAGTAACCCTTCAGTTCAGGGCCTCTGAATTTATGGACCTGCTTCATGAACCAGCAAAATAGCGTACCGTTTTACGAAAATAACATCTAAAACATTTGATTCATGGCTATTAAGTCGCAACATAAAATAAGTACTGAATTCAGCATGGCATCCATGTCGGATCTGGTTTTCCTCTTACTAATATTCTTTATGCTTACCTCCACCCTGGTGAGTCCTAATGCTATAAAACTGCTGCTTCCGTCAAGTTCAAGCAAAACTATGGCTAAACAGACAACAACAGTCTATATTAATGATTTAAACCAGTTTTTCGTTAACGAAGTTCCCGCTACCGATCTAAATCTTCAGCAGTTACTTACCCAATCTCTGATCGGTCAAACTGAAGGAGTAATTGTATTGCGTGCTGACCGGACTGTCCCGATTCAATATGTGGTATCAGTGATTGATGCAGTTAACCAAATGAATTTAGTACTAAAAACCAAACATAAAGTAATCCTTGCTACCAAACCAAAAGAGTAGTGTCATCCACTCTCAGGCTCCATCCTTCTATACTTCCAACTCTCTAAAGACCCTAACCTCTAAATCTTAACCCCCAACTACCTCTAATGCTAACAAATCACGAGCAAAAAGAACGTAAATCGCGTATTTCAGCTATTGCAGGAACGATTTTGTTCCATGCTATGATTGTAATTGCATTACTACTTCTTGCATTTCACACACCTCTTCCTTTGCCTGGCGAAGAGGGAGTTGAAGTGAATCTGGGGAATAGCAACGAAGGTATGGGTGACATCCAGCCTGAAGTGCCGGCACAAGCTACTGCAGCTGCATCAATACCAAATCAGAATAAAGCTGATGATCAGCTGGTAACTGAAGAAACAGAGGAAACTCCTGTTATTGAGAAAAAGAAAACAATTAAGCCAAAGCCCAAACCTACACCTGTCGTAAAGAAACAACCTGTAGTTGAAACACCTCCTGAACCTACGGTAAACCCGAAAGCTTTGTATCCGGGTAAAAGCACTAAGACTTCAACCGGCGGCAACCAGGGGGTTACAGGAAAACCAGGAGACCAGGGCAAAGAGAATGGCACACCGGGCTCACCTAATTATGTCGGCAATGGCGGACAAGGTAATGGTATTTCATATGATCTGGGAGGACGCGGATCACGAAGCCTGCCAAAACCCACCTACAATTCTCCTGAACAAGGGAAAATAGTGGTCTCAATTAAAGTGAACCGTGAAGGAAAAGTTACCTATGCCAGCGCAGGCGCAAAAGGAACTACCATTTCTGAAATAAACCTGCGCCAGCAGGCTGAAAGCGCTGCCCGTAAAACGCTTTTTGCTCCCGACGAAGATGCTCCAGAAGAACAAAGAGGAACTATCACCTATGTGTTTGTGAAGCAGAAATAATTAATTGATTTCTGATATTGGATCCTGGATGTGGTGAAATACTACCCAAGATTGAAATAATCCTGAAAACTTATTCTGCAGTTTTTTTAGCAAACAGGTTGTTTGCATTCGAAATTCTTATTTTATTTACTCACAGGAAAAAGGTATTTTTGCCGGATTAAAGGCATAGGAGGTTTCCATTGCGGACATCAAAAATCCC
Organism: Bacteroidales bacterium; assembly: GCA_038322655.1. Taxonomy (GTDB): domain Bacteria; phylum Bacteroidota; class Bacteroidia; order Bacteroidales; family UBA4417; genus UBA4417. The sequence goes on from JBBQGD010000016.1 coordinate 25,691, forward strand.
TTTCTGAAAATTTCGATTATCATGATGCGAAAAAAAACATTTCGTCATGTCAGGCTTTAATAAGTGTATTAACTTCACAACAACGAAATGAATTATCTGATCAGGATTATTTTCGCCACCATATTGATACTTACTATTTCCGTGGTGCACTCTCAGAACTTTTATGAAAGCTACCTCCCTATAAATTATGAAACAACTGATTCAGGTAAAATCAGTATTCATTTCTACAACAATAACTTCGTTAAGAACAATGAGTATTTCGGCCCCTATACACAGGGGATTACTTATATCGGCTCCATACTTCAGCCAGAAATTTCATGGTCGCTTAGCGAAAAATTCAGCCTTAGTGCAGGATGGTATATCCGATATTTTTATGGACAGGACAGTTTTGAGCAATCATTGCCGGTTATCAGGGCCAGGTATACTTTCCTTCCCGGGGCTCAGCTGATAGTCGGACAATTGGAAGGACAACTTCAGCACAAATATATAGAACCCATTTACAGCACTGATAATTATTTCAGTACAAATCCTGAATATGGTGTTCAGTTGTTGCTGGACAGAAAAAAGCTTCATGTTGATTTTTTTATGGATTGGGAGAAATTTTTAATGCCGGGAGAAAATCACCAGGAAGAAATTGAAGGCGGCTTACTGGCAAAATACTGGCTGAGCGGACGTTCTGAAAACCGTGGTTTGAGCGTTGATTTTCAAAGCATTATACATCATTTTGGCGGACAGGTTGATGTTTCTGAAAGTCCTATACAAACGCGTTCCAATCTGGCTGCAGGATTAAATTATACATTTTTACCCGGCCTGAAAATGCTAAACAACATTACACTCAACTCTTATTATATCCGGGCTCTTGAAATGTCGCATATCAATACCATTCCTTTTAAATCAGGATATGCAGTACACAACACTGTTACTTTTGAAAATAAATGGATAAAGTTAAGTTCGGGATGGTTTCATGGAGAAGATTATTTTTCACCTAAAGCTGATTACCTGTTCCAGTCTGTTTCGCAACTTAGCGATTTTCATACCCTTAAAGGCAGAGATCTGATCACATCAAAATTCCTGTTCGGGAATGAAATTACAAAAGGAGTTAATTTAAGTGTTCGTTTTGAATCCTATTATGACTTACAACGAAATTGGAATGATTTCAGCTATGGGTTGAATATAAGTGTAAATGCTGAAGTTTTTGCGCATAAAGGGAAGAAGTAGATGGAATAGACTGTTTCAGGTTTCACAATTCAGGGAAACAATTGTTAATATTAAGTTTTCGGCATTCGAAAATTCAGCATTCGAAAATTCATGATTGACTACTTTATCCTGAGTAACTTGCGGAATGACGCATTTGCAAAATTGATTTTTACTAATGAACTACCAGCAAACATTAACATACCTTTTCAGCCAGTTGCCTATGTTTCAGAGGATAGGAGCTGCTGCATATAAAGCCGATCTCAGCAATACCGTTGCACTTTGTAAATTGCTTGGCAATCCTGAGAAAAAATTCAGAAGTATACATATTGCGGGTACAAATGGCAAAGGTTCTACCTCTCACTTTTTAGCTTCCGTATTGCAGGAATCCGGATTAAAAACCGGACTTTTCACTTCTCCCCACCTGAAAGATTTTCGCGAACGAATTAAAATTAACGGGAAAATGATCAGCAAAACCGAGGTATCTGCTTTTGTTTATCAGTACAAGTCCGATTTTGACAGCATACAGCCATCCTTTTTTGAATGGACATTTGCGCTATCAGCATGGTATTTTGCAAAAGAGCATGTTGATATTGCGGTTTTTGAAACAGGGATGGGTGGTCGCCTTGATTCAACAAATGTTATAAATCCGATTGTTTCCGTTATAACCAATATAGGGATGGATCATACCCAATTCCTTGGAACTACTTTGCCGGAAATAGCCTGCGAGAAAGCTGGAATTATCAAACCGGGAATCCCTGTTGTTATTGGCGAAACTCAGATTGAAACAATAGCTGTTTTTAATGATTTCAGTATAAAAAACAATTCTGAAATTCTATTTGCTGACAAACAAATCATTTGTAAATATTCACAGTACACCCGTCATCGTAAGCCTTTGCTGAGTTCGGAATTTCATTCCTCAATATCAGGAGAAAGCTATAAAGTATCTTCTCCCCTATCAGCCAAATACCAATTAAAAAACCTGGCAACTGTTCTTTGTACAATCGAAAATCTGCAACAAGTTGGGTTGGAAATCCGGAAGTTGGCTGTCTTTAAAGGCATCCGCAATGTTGTTAAAAATACAGGACTGATGGGCCGTTGGCAAACCATAGCCAATAAACCGCTCACCATTGCCGATATTGGTCACAATCCGGATGGCATTTCCGAAGTACTTGAACAGGTTGCTTTAACACCTCATCGTAAGCTTCATTTCGTGATAGGCGTAGTGAACGATAAAGACATACACACTATGCTGAGTATGCTTCCTTTAAATGCAAGTTATTATTTCTGTAAAGCCGATATTCCGCGTGGATTAGAGGCCATAGAATTGGCACAAAAAGCCAAAGAATTCTCTTTAAATGGAAATGCATTTGAAAGCGTAAAAGCAGCTCTTATGACAGCCCGAATCAAAGCAGGGCCTGACGACCTTGTATTGGTTGGCGGAAGTGCTTTTGTTGTTGCAGAGGTTTTATAAGGAAAGGGATAGTGAAAAACGAATAGAGTAGAACGAAAAGTGAAAAACGAATAATGAATCATGAATGTGGCATTCTAATAGTTTCACCATTGAACGCTTGAACGCGAAGCATTGAACGCCATAGGCAATGAACCTTGAATTATTAACCTCTATGAAACTAATAATCAATACGTTATCATTTATAACTGTATGACAACTGAATGAATACCGTATGACCACTGAATGACTATTGTGTGACTATTTAATTCCCAATCCCAAAATCCTAAAACCCAACTCCTGCATTATGAACACCTACTCCATGATCGGCGCAAGCATCGTACTATTTGCATTGCTCTCGTACAGTTTATCCATAATTACCGAACAACGTAAAAAGCTGGTAACGCCATTTGTCCTTCGATTTCTGACCATTGGAATAGTTTTAGATGTTACGGCTACCATTTTTATGATAATCGGCTCGACAAACTCAGCATTTTCATTGCATGGGATTTTAGGATATTCATCACTTGCGGCCATGTTGCTGGATACAATCCTGATATGGAAGTTTCATCTTTCCAATCCGGTTGGCTTCCAGGTCCCTACGAGACTGCATTTGTATTCAAGGTATGCATATTCCTGGTGGGTAATTGCTTTTTTTACCGGGTTGATGCTTGTGGCTTTTCGCTAAGAAATACGAAACAAAACAATATGGAAATTTTTTCTCTTGATAAAGTCTCATCCGGAATAATCAGGCAGGCATTGCTGTGGTCTGAATCAGCCACCGGATATAAGGTGTAACACCATTACATTATCACCCTCTTTCACCAGGGTTGAATCATACTCGCTTTTTTTCACAAGCTGGTTGTTTACTTTTATGACCAACATTTTAAAGGTGAAATTCTTTGCCTTCAATAATTCATTAATTGTGAGCTGTTCACCAATGAATTCTTCTCCTTTATTATTAAGTATAATTTTCATTATTGATTTTCTGTATGAACCTGGAATTCGTTTGAGCCTAGCAGAATTTCGAGAACTGCATTAGCCTGCATATTGGCAACTATCCCAACCCTGGGAGCTAAAGGAGGACAATCGGGAGCAATGGCGTTAACTTCGTCGCCGCAAATTATCAGTTTATCCGATTGCCTCGAACTGATCAGGTTGTTATCACCCCATCCTGCCATTCCTACTCCCATTACAAGATATTTTTCAGGCATGTAATTATGAACGGCGTCAAGGATCATATATTTCATTTCCGGCTTATCAAAAGCTTCAACAATCACATCGCATTTGCTATATATTTCAATAATATCACTCTGGCACAGACGGATATCAAAGGCGTTAACCCTAACATCAGGATTGATACGAAACAGGTTTTGTTTGATAGCAGCCACCTTTAACATACCAATCTGATCATAAAAATAAAACTGGCGATTCAGGTTGCCTTCCTGAACAAGGTCGAAGTCAGCAAGAATTAACCGCCCTACACCTACCCTTGCCAACGCTGCAGCACAATTCGATCCTAGTCCGCCACAGCCTGCGATTCCTACTGTTTTGGTTTTTAAAACCTGTTTTATGTGCTCAAAAGTCATGGGCACAAACTTAGAGAAAAACACGATATGTCTGCTATCTTTCTTTAAAAACAAGTAATACTATCCGGCAAATTATGCTAACCAACAAATAGGCTATTGTATCTCAACTCAATGCAAACAGAGTGAAGATTTGTGTGGCACTTTAAGAAGTCGTTTTATGAAGCAAATTCCAAGACTCAAAATTTCAGGTTTCAAATTCCAGGTACGGTAATTTTGCTACTTTAAACTATAATTCTCTTTTACTTCCTTTGAGGTTAGAACTTGAGATTTGGGTCTTTAATTTTAAAATACTGGCTAATATACCTTTGCATAGAATAAGATTCAATTATTTTTTCCTAATATAGATATGTTTAATATTATTTTTACCCGAATCGCGTTCGTCAATTTCAAATTTGTTAATGCTTCGTATCAAGGGCAACAGTTTAGGAAAGCCATAATTACGTGGGTCAAAATCCGGCTTTTTCTTTAGCATCAGGTTTCCAAGATCGCCAAGGAAAGTCCAGCCATTTTCATCGGCAAGGTCGCTAATGCTCACCGAGAACAATTTAATTATCTCAGGATCAATTTTATTTAAAGGTTCATTTTTAGATTTTGAGGCATTCTTTGACGTCCTGCGGTTGCTGGTCTCCGTTAAGCTTACCGTTTCAGCTTCCGCTTTCAAGATTTCAATATATATAAACTTATCGCAGGCTTTAATAAACGGGTTCAGGGTTTTCTTTTCGCCAATGCCGATTACAACCATGCCGGCTTCCCTCAAGCGTGTTGCAAGGCGTGTAAAGTCGCTGTCGCTCGAAACTATGCAAAATCCATCTACCTTGCCGGTATATAAAATATCCATGGCATCGATGATCAGAGCACTGTCCGACGAATTCTTTCCTGTTGAATAACTGTATTGCTGAACAGGTGTTATCGCATTTTCCAGAAGAATGTTTTTCCAGCCCGAAACGGTAGGTTTAGTCCAATCGGCATATATTCTTTTAAATGTAGGAACCCCATATTTGGCGATTTCTTCAAACATTTCTTTCACATTAGCATAGGGAACATTGTCAGCATCTATTAATACTGCGAGTTTAAGGTCTTTGGAAGTGTCCATAATCGGGTTGGGTTAGCTTGGCATTTCTACACTTTTACGATACAATTATCATCGAAATGAAACTAAAAGTATCATTTATACCAATACTTCAAATTTACTGCTTTTTAGTTAAATGAGCAAGTATAGTCCCGAATGGTCGGACGGATGAAGGAAAAATTGCCCGGAATTGATCTGTTGAGGCCATTTATTAAAAATAATGAATGAAAGACAGAACGCAAAGCAACTCAAACTCTCACTTTCTAAATATTTTTTTATACAAAAAAAAAGTCAGATTATATTAGAATATTTTACATAACTGTCCGAACAATTTAAAAATATAGAAAAGCCCGAAAAGTGTCATATTTGTGGTTGCGAAACTCAAATATCACTTACGAACTTTTCTATGAGAACAAAGTTAGGCAAAAAGTCAGATACACCGGTATTCAAACAG
>JBBQGD010000017.1:0-30549 GCA_038322655.1 Bacteroidales bacterium
CCACATCCTGAAGGATTAGGAGCACTCAATGCGATGCGTTCTGCTCTCCGTGATGCCGATATGACTATCAATGATATTGATCATGTAAATACACATGGAACCTCTACAGGTCTTGGTGATGTTGCTGAATCAAAAGCTTTGGGCCAGTTATTCGGAGAGCATTCATCAAAAGTTTATGTGAACTCAACCAAATCGATGACAGGCCATTTACTTGGTGCTGCAGGTGCAGTTGAAGCAATGGCATCCATTTTTGCCATCCAGAATAATATCATCCCCCCTACGATCAACCATTTTACTGATGATCCAGAAGTTGATCAATCACTTTTATTTGTTTTTAATAAAGCAGTCAAAACCACTGTTAATACAGCCTTAAGCAATACTTTCGGTTTCGGTGGACACAATGCTACGCTTATTTTTAAAAAATTTGTTGAGTAATTTTGGCTTTCCATGTCATAAATCCTATCAGAGTATTTCTCTCTGAAGACAAACAGCTTTTCGTAGCTCTAAAAAATATTTTCGGGTATTATCCCGGAAATATTTTTTTGTATAAACTTGCCTTTCGTCATAAATCACAGGCTATTGAACTGAATAATGGCAGCCGGGTGAGTAACGAACGATTAGAATTCTTGGGCGATGCAATTCTCAGTGCTGTCGTAGCTGATCATCTTTTTAAGATGTTTCCCTATAAAGACGAAGGCTTCCTTACCGAAATGCGCTCGCGTATTGTAAGCAGGGTACAACTGAATAAGTTGTCGCAAAAAATCGGTATCGATACCCTTATCACCGCCAATACCGAAAACAATAATGTATACCGCTCTATGAAAGGCGATGCTTTTGAAGCATTGATCGGTGCTATGTACCTGGATAAAGGCTATAATTTCACACGGCAGATCATTATCGAAAAAATCATAAAGCAACATTTTGACCTGGAAGACCTCGAAAACAATAATACCAATTACAAAAGCCGGATCATTGAATGGTCGCAGCGGGAAAAACGCCCGGTTGAATTTGTAATCCTCAACGAAGTCGGTCATGGATATAACAAGCAATACGTTGTTGATGTACTTGTCGACAATATCTCCCTGGGCAAAGGCCGCGATTACTCTATTAAAGGTGCCGAACAGGATGCTGCCATGAAAGCATTACTGCAGATCGAAGGCGAGAAATCATAACTAAATTCTTTTCTCTCTTTTATACACTGAAATAGTACTTCAGAAATTGTATATTTGTATAAATCAAAGCCAGATCTCCTGCTGGCGATAATAAAATTTCATCATACTGTTACTAAGCTGAATGAGTAGCCACGGATCGAATAAAGCCATTGTTTTTGCTTTAGCTGGCAACCTGCTGATCGCTATTATCAAATATATCGTAGCTTTTATTACAGGTAGTGCCGCCATGCTGGCTGAATCCATACATTCAACAGCTGATAGTTTTAACCAGGTTTTACTGCTTATCGGTCATAAAAAAGCAAAAAAATCGCCTACCGAAATGCATAGTTTTGGCTATGCTAACGAAGTATTCTTCTGGTCGCTGATGGTTGCCGTTTTACTGTTTTTTGTAGGCGCTTTGTTTTCCATTTACGAAGGTGTACATAAGCTCATGCATCCGGAGCAACTGACCAATGTTTTCTGGATTTTTGCTGTTTTGGTCATTTCAATTGCCATTGAAGCTAAATCGTTCCAGGTGGCATTTGGCGAATTCCGTAAAACCACAAAACTTCCTTTTCTAAAAGCTATCAGGGCATCGACCCAGGTCAGTCTGATAGTGGTTGTATTGGAAGATTCCGCTGCAATGGCTGGTCTTACAGTAGTTCTGATATCAACATTACTTGCATGGTTGGTAAACCCCGTTTTTGATGCTTTAGGAAGTATTGCTGTAGGATTATTGCTTCTGGCTGTATCCATCCTGTTGATCGCTGAAGTAAAAAACCTGATTATCGGAGAGAGCATGCCACGCGAAAAGCGGCAGTTAATGCGTGAAATGATACTTAATCACAAGGAAGTAATGAATATTATCCGAATGCAGACTATGGTAATGGGCGATAGTAAATACCTTGTATTATTATCAGTTGATATAGACGATGAAATGAAAGGCTCTGAAGTTGAAGATCTGACAGAGCAATTAAAACTCAACCTGAAAAAAGAAATTCCCGAAATCGGTACGATATATATAGAAACTCAGGATTCCGTAAGAACCCAAAAAGCCTGATCCATATTTATGAAAACAAAAATAGTTGCTACAGTAGGTCCCGCTTGTTCGAGCCGCGAAATGTTAGGTAAACTTATTAAAGCCGGAGTTGATGTTTTCCGGCTGAATTTTTCACATGGTACTTATAGTGATCATCTTGCTGTTATGGATAATGTACGGTCGTTGAATGCCGAACTCGGAACAAACACAGCCCTGCTTGGTGATTTGCAGGGCCCGAAAATACGCATCGGGGCTTTTGCCGATAAAGAAGCCATGATGCACGACGGGCATGAGCTGGTTTTTACCACCCATGAATGTAATTGCACAGCCGACAGGCTTTATATCACATATCCGGAGTTTGCACGGGATGTAAAACCAGGTGAGGACCTGTTGCTTGACGACGGAAAACTTCTTTTTCGTGTTATCGAAACCAATGGAACAGATGAAGTAAAAGCAAAAGTTATTCATGGTGGAATATTATCCGGCAAAAAGGGAGTAAATCTTCCCAACACTTTGGTTTCACTGCCTTCGCTTACAGAAAAAGACAAACTCGACCTGGCGTTCATCCTCGAACATGAATTGAACTGGATTGCTTTATCTTTTGTACGAAAAGCAGATGATATCCGTCATTTAAAATCTATAATCACTCAATTCGGGAACACGGTAAATATGCCCGGTATCATTGCAAAAATCGAAAAACCCGATGCAGTGAAGAATATGGATGAAATAATTAACGAATCGGACGGCATAATGGTTGCCCGCGGTGACCTGGGTGTTGAACTTCCTCTGGAGCAGGTTCCGTTGGTTCAGAAACGGCTTATCCGTAAATGCAACCAACGCTCGAAACCAATCATTGTCGCCACACAGATGATGGAAGGTATGATCAGCAACATCAGGCCAACCCGTGCCGAGGTGAATGATGTAGCAAACTCAGTACTCGACGGAGCTGATGCCGTGATGCTTAGCGGGGAAACTTCCGTTGGCCTGTACCCTCAGGAAGTTGTCGAAACCATGCAGAAGATCATTTTAGAAGTAGAGAAAACTGAGGAAATCTATAATAAACCACGCCTTTCAGATCATACCGACAAAAATCGTATTGTTTCTGATTCGGTTCTTTCGGCTGCCTGTAACCTGGCTATCGAATCCAATGCAAATGCCATAATTGCCATGACCATTACCGGCTATTCGGCACAGCGAATCAGCAGTCAACGTCCCAAACAGGATATTTTTATATTTGCCGGTAATCGCTTCTTACTTTGTAAACTAAATTTGGTTTGGGGTATCAGAGGATTTTACTTTGACAAGATAGTTACCTCAACCACTAAAACCTTTAAAGCAATTACTGACCAATTAATTGCTGAAGGACGGATTAAAAAAGGAGACCTGCTTATTAAAGTTGCCAGTACTCCGATTTATGTTACAGGTCAAACAAATACAGTAAAGCTGGATTATGCTTAAATATAAAAACCTTAATCCCTAATCAGTACAATACATGGCCCGCATACCACGTCTTGAACCTGCTTTTGAGCCTGCTGATGCTTTTATCGGCATTGCTACAAATATGCCTGCCACTCAACTGGTTCATTTTATTAACAGCACGACTCTTCTAAATCTTGTCCGCGAAGAAGATTTGCCAGTATATAATGAAAAAAGCCAAAGCCTGAACCCGTATAAGTTCTTTCATTATCCAGATGAAGATTATAGGAGCGATTTCTGCCTGCTGGGAACTAGTAATGGCGGGCTGAGCCTGATACCATCACACAAGCAGTTCAGTTATTTCCTGATAGTGCAAGGGGCTATTCCCGACGATAAAATTTCCCAACTGGTGAGTCAGGTTAAATCTATTACAGGAGTTCAGTTAGCAGCTATCATCAACCAGGAGCCAATAAAATCAATGGGTCTGATTCTTCATGACCTTGAACTGCATCTAAGCAAATTAAAAAAAGTAAAGGTTGACAATCTCAAAAAATTTATGCCTTTATCCGAAAATCAATGAAAGGGAAAATACTTGTAACTATTCAATTTTCATGCATTGGTGGATTGATGATTGTAACTAATTGGCTGATACTTCCCTGGTGGACATTTCTGGTTCTGGGTATGTCGGGCTTCCTGGCTTTCTGGGCAATGTACGTAATGAAGGTTGGTAATTTTAATGTGGTTCCTTACCCGGTTGAAGACGGGGTAATGATTTCGCGCGGGCCATACAAACTGATCCGGCACCCGATGTACACTTCAATTCTTATATTTGCAGTTGCAATGCTTTGTGGTCAGTTTGATTATTACAAACTAATAATAAGCCTGATTTTGGTAACCGACCTGATTATAAAAATGATTTTTGAAGAAGGCCTTCTCTGCCAACATTATCCGGGATACAAATCGTATATGGAGAAAACAAAAAGGGTTATACCGTTTGTGTGGTAGTGAGGGGATTGATGAGATTGATGAGATTGATAAGATTGATGGGATTGAAGTGGTCATTATAATGTTATCAGAGCTTTGGGAATCTCCGTGACCCAATTCTCCGTTTCTCCGCATCTCCCGCTCTTATCTTCCCAATTACCCTGCCGGCTCAAACTGCTTGAGAAAGCGCAGATCATTTTCACTGAACATGCGCAGGTCTTTTACCTGGAATTTCAGGTTCGTAATACGTTCGATCCCCATTCCAAAAGCATAGCCGGAATATTCCTTGCTGTCGATGCCGCAGTTTTCGAGTACTGCCGGATCAACCATGCCGCAACCGAGGATTTCGACCCAGCCGGTGTATTTGCAAAAGCTACAGCCTTTACCTCCGCAGAGATTACACGAAATATCCATTTCGGCTGATGGCTCAGTGAACGGGAAATAGGAAGGACGCAACCTGATTTGTGTATCGGGAGCAAACATTTCGCGGGAGAAATACAATAATGTCTGTTTCAGATCGGCAAATGAAACATTGCGGTCGATATACAATCCTTCGACCTGGTGGAAGAAACAGTGTGCACGTGCCGAAATTGCTTCGTTGCGAAAAACGCGTCCCGGAAAAATAGCGCGGATGGGCGGCTTCGTGTTTTCCATAACACGAATCTGAACGCTGGAAGTATGAGTACGAAGCGCAATATCCGGATCTTTTTCAATAAAGAATGTGTCCTGCATATCACGGGCGGGATGCTCAGGCGGGAAATTAAGAGCTGAGAAATTATGCCAGTCGTCTTCAATTTCAGGACCTTCGTTTACAGTGAAACCCAGGCGCGAAAATATACTGATCATCTCATTACGCACAATAGAGAGCGGATGGCGGGTACCCGGCTCCCGAAAATTAGCCGGCCTGGAAAGATCGTTTTCAACTCTACTGCCAGTTTCAACACTTTCAAAAGATTCTTTCAGCAGGTTAATTTTGTTTTGTGCTTCATTTTTTAGCACGTTAAGTAACTGACCTACATCACGTTTCTGGTCACCGGGAAGTTCTTTGAAAGCATCAAATAATTCCAGTAACAAACCTTTGCGGCCCAGGAAACGGATACGGAACTGCTCTAACTGATCTGCACTTCCGGCTTTAAACTGTTTTACTTCTTCGAGTAGCAGGTTGATTTTCTCTTTCATATGCAAACTGTTCTAATCCGGTACAAAAACTATTGATGTGCAAAGGTCGGGAAAAGTTCCTTATTTTCTTACTTCCTTTAATATATTACAAAATAAACCGGGAAAATTATACATGAAAAACAAAAAAGGATCCGAAAGTAAAATCCGGATCCCCTTATATAGAATTAGTTACGTTGCTGAATTTACAGCACTTTCATTGTCATCTTAATAGGTTTCACGGGTTTATCGCCGGTAGCAGTTTGAACCGCAGCAATTTTATCCACCACATCCATTCCTTCAATAACTTCACCATAAACGGTATAATCGCCATCGAGGAAAGGGGTTCCACCAACTGTCATATAGATGTTGCGTTGCTCAGGAGTGTATTTTACTTTACGTTTCATATCGAACTGGTCAAGTTGTTCCTTGGTAGCTTTGGTACCCTGAACGATATAGAATTGTGACCCTGAAGATTCTTTTTTCGGATTTACCTGGTCACCCATGCGGGCTGCACACAATGCACCCTTTTTGTGAATATGAGCCGGAACAAATTCAGCCGGAACCCTGTCGCTCATTTCGGGCAGGCCTGCCGGAGCACCTCCGCCCTGAATCATAAAATCCTTGATAACACGGTGAAATACTGATCCGTTGTAAAAGCCATTTTTAACAAGCTTAACAAAATTATCACGGTGTTTAGGCGTGTCGTTATAAAGCTCAACTTTAATATCACCCAAATCGGTATGTATGAGTACTTTGGTCATTTTCTGGGCATCTATTTCCATCATAAAAAGAAAAATAAGTGTTATGGTTAAAAAGAGTGAACGTTTCATTTGTGTGGGATTAATTTACTTATAAACGTGCGGATTACTTTATTATTTTGTTTTGCATTGTATTGAAAAGTCAAGAAATCTCAGAGCTCCCATCTGGTGAAAGACCGGAGATTAGTTATTCTTGCTTTAATACTTTTATTGTCATTCTTATATCCTGTATCGGACGATCATTTGAATCAGTTTCTACAGCAGCTATCTGATCAACAATTTCCATGCCACTTACTACTTCACCGAAAACGGTATAGGCTCCATCCAGGTGAGGCGTTCCTCCGATGGTTGTGTACACGCGCCGTTGTTCCGATGTAAGTTTAAAAGGTTTGGTACGCATATATTGAGCCTCGACGGCATTGCGGTATTTATTGATTATAAGCCTGATATTGGCGGTATCGCGGCCATCAGCCATTTTTGTAAACGCTTTCAGTTCATCTTCTTTCCCTTCTTTTTTCAACAGATCCATCATAATGTACTGTTTGGTCCGACGTTCAACTTTGAGTTCAACTGCATCGAGTTCCTGATTAGTAAACACTTTACCCTGAACTATATAAAACTGTGATGCCGACGATGCTTTTAAAGGATTTACATCATCACTTTCGCGGGCAGCGGCAAAAGCGCCCCTTTTATGCAAATAAGAAGGCACATACTCGAAAGGCACCGTATAATTGGTATCGCCATCACCCAAGAACGCACCAGGTAAAGCCTTTTTTGAATCCGGATCACCACCCTGAATCATAAAATTTTTAATTACCCGATGGAAAAGCGTGCCGTTAAAGTAGCCTTTATCAGCAAGTTTTATAAAATTCTCCTTGTGTTTAGCGGTGCTGTCGTAGAGCCTGACAATAATTTTTCCATATGGCGTTGAAATGCTTACGAGAGTTTCTTTGGGTTTCGATGTACAGGCAACTAAAAGGATGGCCAGTATTGCAATGATAAATGTATTCTTCATTTGAGATTATTTGAGATTAAATCCGGATTGAAAGTGGATTTCGCTGATTGTTTTAATTTTTTTATTCTGCCGGGCACTACGAGAATCAATCTTTGAATCCGGTTGTGGAATCGGTATAACATTTACGGCAGAGCGGTTCATAATTATCTTTTTCTCCTAACACCACCAGTTTTTCACTTGCGGTGGTACGGTGCGAGTAATGCGCCAGGTCGCCACAGCGCATACATATTGCATGAACCTTTGTAACATACTCGGCAGTAGCCATCAGCGCCGGGATAGGGCCGAAAGGTTTCCCCTGGAAATCCATATCCAGTCCGGCCACAACCACCCTGATTCCCTGGTTAGCAATATAATTGCAAACGGATGGAAGATCATCATCCATGAATTGTGCTTCATCAATGCCCACAACATCCATCCCATCAATATAAAGCAAAATCTGGGAAGCATTCTGAATCGGTATTGAACGAATGCTGTTTTCGTTATGTGAAACAACATTTATGTCATCATAACGTTTATCTATTTCAGGCTTGAAAATTTCCACTCTTTGTTTAGCAATGCGCGCACGGGTAAGCCTGCGGATGAGTTCCTCGGTTTTACCCGAGAACATCGAACCGACAATAACTTCGATCCAGCCCCTGCCTTGCGATGGATTGTTAGTGGATTTTTCAAGAAACATGAGCAGCGTAGTTTATTCTTTATTAATTTTAGCACTCCGATTGGAAACGCAAACTTAATGAAATAATTGTTTCTTTGGGGTGACAAAACAGATGGTATAACTGAAATTCTTTCAACAAAAACAAGGCAAACATCCTAAGTACAGCCTTTTACAAGTTGATAAATAGTAAGGTCCATCAGAAAGTGAAATTTACGCTGAATGAATGAAATTTTGAGTAGTACATTCTTTTTGAAAGACAATAGAATGTTGCAGAAATAAATTCAACAAATGACTATTAACAATTTATTCTTTAACCAAATATTATACACAAAAACATGGAATTAAAACGTTTAACTCACGATGCAGACAATCTGGTAAGGAAAGTAGTATCGAGATACAACCAGTTATACATTCCGGCAGGCAACATTTCACAGGTTGAACTTGATCTTTTGCTTGATGATTTACGGAATCTTTACGATACATTTAAAAATATAGGCCAAATAAGTCTCACAAATCAGAATTCATATGCTCAGCCGGAAGTAAAAGTAAATATTGATCTCCCAATTGATACTCAACAGGTTGCATCAACTTCACAGATATTAAGCGAAAAACAAGTAGATTCAGTTCATATTGAGCCTACACCTTTAGTACCGGGTCCGGAACCTGAACCAATAACTGAAATAAAGCCGGAGATTATTTCGGAACCAGAACCGGAAATTGTTTTGCTTAAAGAACCCGAAGTTGTAACTGTTGAGTTGCCTGAGATTGAAACTGAACCGGTAAATAAAGACCAGGTATTGGCCACAACCGAAATATCGGATATGGGAAAACCCATTCAGGAAAACTCATTAAAAAATAATGCTGTAACTCCTGATCCAACTCCGGTTACGCTAGCCGACAGGTTCAATACAGGAAACAAATCCCTGAGCGAAACATTGGCTTCATCGCAAGCGCAGGCCGTTATGGGTTCGCGCATTCTGTTTCAACCTATAGCTGACCTGATAACAGGCATAGGACTTAATGATAAGTTCAGTTTTATCAGCGACTTGTTTAACAACAATGCCATGCAGTATGATGAGGCGATTGCAAGGATCAACAAAGCCGTCAATCTGGACGAGGCAAACTGGATATTACAGAAGTATCATTCTGCTGAATGGGAACAAAATCAGGATACACTGGCCAGGATGAAGGATTTTGTGAAAAGGAGATTTGTTTGAGAAGCTTATAAGTATATTCTGAATGTAACCTTTTCCTTTCACCTCTTTTCTCAACCTCTGATTCCTAAATCCTGACAACGGCCTTATGAAACTTTACCTTATCCCCACTCCTATCGGCAACCTCGAGGATATTACACTCAGGGCTTTGCGAATACTTAAGGAAGTGGATATTATCCTGGCAGAAGACACCCGAACCTCCTCGAAATTTCTTAGACATTACGAAATCGATAAAAAAGTACTTGCCCATCACCAGTTTAATGAACACAAAACAACTGAAAGCCTGGTACGGCAGATTTCAGGAGGTACCACCATGGCTCTGATTTCGGACGCTGGTACACCTGGCATTTCTGATCCCGGGTTTTTATTGACACGTGCATGCATACAGGCAGGAATTGCTGTAGAATGCCTTCCCGGACCAACAGCTTTTGTGCCGGCCCTGGTGAATTCAGGCCTTCCCAGCGATCGTTTCCTTTTCGAAGGATTTCTTCCGCATAAAAAAGGCCGGCAAACCAGGCTCAAAGAACTTACAAAACAACCCTACACCTTTATACTTTATGAATCTCCTTTCCGTCTGGTGAAAAGCCTCGAACAACTCGCTGAATACCTGGGAGGTGACAGACAAGCTTGTGTTTCGCGCGAATTGACAAAAATTTACGAGGAAAACAGGCGGGGCACTTTAACAGAATTAGCACAATGGTATAAAGAACATCCACCGAAAGGGGAAATTGTACTGGTGGTAGCCGGTTCAGAGGGAAATCATCCCAAAACTTCTGATACTGAAGAGAACAATGAGGAATGAAATGAGTAAAAAGGTTTTTAAGTTTTAAATTCCAAGCCTCAAATCCCAAATCTCAGGAACAATTGTGTTCTGCTGCTTGGTCTTTCGAATTTAGATATTGAGTCTTGGGTTTTAAGAAAATTAAATAACTATTTCGAGATCAGAATAAAGGAAAATTATTAAAAATGAGCTATTGTTACGATTATCCCAGGCCAGCATTAACTGCTGATATTGTTATCCTGAAAAAATTTAATAATAAGCAATTTGTTCTGCTTATTGAACGAAAGCATCCACCTTTTGAAGGCATGTGGGCCCTGCCAGGTGGATTTTTAAATATAGATGAAACCCTCGAAGAGGCTGCGCTTCGGGAATTACATGAAGAAACTGGAATTACCGGAATAGAACTGAATCAATTTCACACTTTCAGCACAGTAAACCGTGATCCCCGACATCGGACAATTACAACCGTTTTTATCGGATATACAAATGAAAAAACAGCAGCACCTGAAGCTTGCGATGATGCAGCTAAAGCAGAATGGTTCTCTCTGGATAAACTTCCACCCCTGGCTTTTGATCACGGAATGGTAATGGACATGATAAAAGAAAAGCCAGGAATTACATCGTTTTAAGCATAGCCTTCACGATATTATCGGCACCTTCAGCAATCTGAACAATGTTTGACTTAATTTGATAACAAGGTGTTGTAAAAAGCCTGTGTTTTTCGTCAAATATAACTTCACCGTGAGTAGTAGCAATATGCTTGGCTCCCATTGCTTTTACATTTTCGGCATCTTCTTCGTCCGCCCCGACAGTAATAGTTATATCACCCAATACTTTAGCAAATAAAACCGGCGAAATACACAAAGCACCTATAGGTTTGCAATTACCTACTGCATCACGTATCACTTTGGCAACCAATGGACGCACATCACAGTTGGCACCTTTAAATGCATAGGAACACAGGTTTTTAGCCACTCCAAAGCCTCCCGGAAATAACAAAGCATCAAAATCCCGCGAGTCAAGTTTATTGAGATGCAGAATGTTTCCCCTGGCAATCCTCGCACTTTCGACAAGCACATTGCGGGTTTCAGGCATTTCGGCTCCGGTAAGATGGTTCACCACATGATGTTGTTGAATGTCAGGCGCAAAAAGCTGGTATTCAGCACCATTTTTCATCACAGCATACATGCTCATCACCGCTTCATGAATTTCGGAACCATCGTAAACGCCACATCCTGACAAAATAATAGCAAATTTCTTCATAGTTATAAAAATTAAATGTTTAAAAATACGAAATGTTTTTGTGAATCAAATAAAATGTTTCTTATCATGATTTTTAAAGATTAAATCTTTAAAATTATTCAGTCAATAATAATATTTTGCCGCGATTTCACAAATTTGCGCAGATTCCAAAAAGCTTATATCAGTTTACATAACAACAAAACAGACCTCTGTCTTTTATACTTATCTGTGTAATCTACGTAATCTGTGTCCTGTATTCATCCCTCACTACATTAACAGGATTGATTATTACTATATTTAAAGTACTTTTACATTGAAGACCAGAACTCCGTTGAATTTTACCAAAATTGGATAGATTGAAGGGATTGATGAAATTGAAGGGATTGATGAAATTGAAGGGGTTGATGAGATTGAAGGCTTTAAACCGAAATCGCAAATCCAAATTTTCTCCATCTTGCGGTTAAAAACCGCAACACCCTAACTCCTAACTCCCAATCACTTAGAAATGTGTGGTCGTTTTTCCCTAACTGCAAATGAAGCAGAGCTAAACCTTCGTTTTGAACTCGAAGGAGGCAATGCACCTTATGTTCCGCGTTACAATGGTTCGCCTACACAGATGCTGGCAGTTATTACAAATGAAAATCCTCATAAACTGAGCTATCATCACTGGGGGTTGATTCCGCCCTGGGCCAAAGATATTTCAATTGGCAATAAAATGATAAATGCCCGTGCTGAGACCATTACCGAGAAAGCATCATTTCGCACACCGCTATTCAGCAAACGGTGCCTGGTTCCTGCAGATGGATTTTACGAGTGGCAGCAAAATGAAGGAAAACAACCATATCGTATTTTTGTAAAAAACAATCCCATTTTCAGCATGGCCGGATTGTGGGAAAGATGGAAATCGTCCGAAGGAAATATTATTGAATCATTCAATATTATTACTACCGAAGCCAACAGCTTTATGAAACCAATTCATAACCGCATGCCTGTAATTCTTAAACCTGAGGACGAAAAAACATGGCTTGAGAGTAAAAAAGCAGATGAAATACTTGCTCTGTTAAAACCATATTCATCGGAAGATATGGATGCTTACCCGGTTTCGAAATTGGTAAACTCACCAAAAAATGATGTGCCGGATGTTTGGGAAAAGGAGTCTAAGTAAAATGTACTAATGCAATTTCATCACTCCTCCCCCTGTCATCTCTCACCCTGTTACCCCTCAACTTGTACCATCCCAAAGTCTCTGACTGCTATACTTCATTAAGTTGCCAGCAAACTGCACCCACGTATATCACTGTTATCAAAACGGCCAAGCACTTCAAACGTTTCATTTTCGAAAACGCGGCCCAAATCCTGTGTTGCAATAAACGAGCAGGAGTGAAAATTAGCAAGATCAATAATATTAATACCGCCAGTACGCCCGGTTTCGAGGTAGCTCAACGGATCATTGGTATCAGCTATCATAATTTTCATCCATGGCGGACAGCGAAAAATCCCGTCGCCCGAGGACCACGCCTGCGAAAGCAATTCAGTCATTCCATATTCCGAATGAATTTTACTGACTCCAAAGCCTTTGCATAATTTCTCATGAAGCTCCATGCGGGTGAGTTCTTTCCTGCGGCCTTTCATTCCGCCAGTTTCGATAATTATGGCTTCAGGAATATGTAAAGCAAAATTTTCAGCCATATCGAGCAAAGCAAACGTAACACCAAATAGCATAATTTTCAATCCTTTGCTCTTAGTCTCTATAAGCTGCTGCTTCAAATCAGTGTATTCGTTAAGATAAAAACCACCCATCTGCCTGTTGGACTGCAGCATGATTTTTTCAACCATATAAACAAGCGACGAATTTTTCCGCTCCAGGTATGAGGGTAGCAATGCAAATACTGTATATTGTGAAAAGTCACCATAAAAAAGTTCCAATCCCCTGGTAAAACTTTGCTGATATAAATCGGCATCGGCCACATAATGCTTACTGGTATCCATACCAGTTGTTCCACTGCTTTCAAAAACCATTTCTTCGGCAAAATCGCCTGTCATAATTTTGTGCGTTTTGAAAAAGCTTACTGGCAGAAAAGGAATCTGCTCAGGGTGATACACTTTACTTTCGCTTATCCCCAAGGCATCCACAAACCTTTTATAAATTTCATTGTTTTTATACTGATATCGAAATAAACTGAGGGTTATTTCGTTAAATTCACTGAGGCTTTGCAGGTTAAAAATACTATGTTTAAAAGCTGTGAAATCCATGTTAGAAATTTTGTAATTTTATGCCTTGTTACTGTTCGCAATGAAATTATACACAAAGATAAGCTTATTCCTCCTGATACTGTTATTTACCGGGCTTACAGGATGCATTAAAGAAGTTCAGTATCCACTTAAACCCGAAATCGAATTCGGCGGGTTTTCCACTATGAGGGATGTATCGGGGAAAGACTCAGTTGGTTTAATTACGATTTCGTACACCGATGGCGATGGTAATATTGGTTTATATGCAGGGGATACCGTTGAGCCGTATAAATATAACTATTATTTGAAATTCATGCAAATGATTAACCATCAGCTTATTGAATTTAAGCCACCGGATACAACTATAACTTTCAATGCCCGTATTCCTATACTTACTCCTGCTGGAAAAAACAAAAATATTAAAGGTGACATTACAATGAATTTGGAGCTGTATTTTGCCCGGGAAGCTCTGCAAAGCGATACTATCGCTTTCGAAATCTATATTAAGGACAGAAACCTGCTTGAAAGTAATGTAATTGAAACTCCTTTGTTTATTATAAAAAGATAGATCTTTTGTAATGAGGATATCCCTATCCTTTTTCCAGTAATGAAAAAAAATCCTCCTTGGTATATTTTATTTTAAATGGATATGAAAAAGAAAAGCATCAGTATTTTGCGATTACTAAAAATATTGCTTTTCATTTCCGGAAGTATTTTTCTGATTTTATGTGTGCTGGCTTTTACAAAAATTCCTTATTATGCCTATTATTCTTTAGGTACAAGTAACAGTAAAATCACCAGTCCCCCGAAAACTATAGTACTTCTCAGTGGCAGCGGAATCCCAAGTGAATTTGGTTTATTACGCGCCTATTACACAGCCCGCCTCGCAAAGGCTAACCCCCGGGCAAACATAATCATATCCATGCCCGGAGACCTTACCGATAGTATGAGTGCACCTCAATTAACAGCTAAAGAATTAATGATCAGAGGAATTGATACGGGACTTATAAGTTTTGAAAACCTTGGTCGTAATACTTGTGAGCAGGCGCAGAAGCTTTCGGAAGGAAAAACATTAGCACAACTGGCATTGCCTGTCACGCTGGTTACATCTCCGCAACATATGAAACGGGCCGTTTTGACTTTCAGGAAATGTGGTTTTACCAACGTAAGCGGGTTACCAGCTTTTGAAAATTCTCTTGAAAGTGATCTTACGTTTAACGATAGCAAACTGAAAGGAAATAAATATGTGCCTTCTATTGGCAATAATATGCAGGTTCGTTACCAGTTCTGGACCCAGCTCAAACTCGAAGTATTGGTTCTGCGCGAGTATTTCGGATTGGTGTATTATAAGTTGAGGGGATGGATATAATTTTCTCATAATGAATTATTTTCGCTTTATAGGAAATAGCTGGTTAATGAAAACCAGAACAAAACTACAGGGTGGGTTATAAAAAAGAGTAACCATTCAAATTAGTTTCAATTTTCAATCAAGGTCTTTAACAACAAAAACAATAATCATGAAAAAATTAAAATTAATTTTCGTTATGGTTTTGGCTTCCATGCTTCTGTCCGAAGTTACACTCGCCCAGGATTGGGCAAACCTGGAGCGGTTCAAAGCTGAAAATGCGAAACTCGTTGCTCCTGTTTACGGTGAAACCCGTGTGGTTTTTATAGGCAATTCCATTACCGAAGGATGGGTAAACTTATCGCCTGAATTTTTTGAAGGAAAGCCCTATATCAACCGTGGTATAAGCGGGCAAACCACGCCTCAGATGCTTATACGGTTCCGGCCTGATGTTATTAATCTTAATCCTGCCGTTGTTGTTATCCTGGCTGGAACCAATGATATTGCTGGCAACACCGGGCCATCAACCTTGGAAACGATAGCGGATAATATTTTTTCAATGGCCGAGTTGGCAAAAACCAACGGCATAAAAGTGGTTCTTTGCTCTGTTTTACCCGCAATTGATTATCCCTGGAAACCTGGCCTTGAACCTGCCGAAAAAATTGTCGCTCTGAATGAAATGATAAAAACCTATGCCGATAAAAACGGCATTGTATATCTTGATTATTTTTCAGCAATGGCCAATAAACAGAAAGGGCTGATGGCCGAATTTACGTCTGATGGAGTCCATCCCAACAAAGCAGGGTATATGATGATGGCGCCTCTCGCTGAAAAGGCGATTGCGCAGGCGTTGAGGCGGAAATAAGATTCAAAGAATTCGCTTTTAGCAGGCACCGTAATTGAAAAATTTTCCATAAGTGGAATATAATCTGATATGGGCTTTGCAATCCGGAATTATTCTAAATTATGATTTTCCATAGTACATTTTTGATTTTTTTTGATTAAGTAACAAAAACCATATATTAAAAGACGCTTCAACTCTAATTAAGGCGGAAGCCTTATTAATAATGGTTTAGTTGTCGAAATTATTGTTTTCAATATACAAATATGTATTTTGTACCGGTTCCATTTAGAGGTGTATCTCAAAAATCTCCTGTATATATTAAGCAAATAAAATTCTCAGATTGGCGTATTGAGGGTTGGCTGGCCGGTAAACCAGAGTTTTATATTACAGTTACTAATGTTGATGCCGGAGGAAAGACACCTTTTACTGTTCAGAATCAAATGAATTTGGAATTTAACTCGAGGAGCAGTACATCACAAACATTCACAGGCAGGAAGGTTCTTGATTGGCAACCTGGTTTTTGGTTCGATATGTTAACCTTTACTGCACTAGAAAACGATAGACCTTCGGGAGAACTAACAGTTAAGGTTGGTGTAGGATATAATCTGAAAGATAAGGATAAACAAGGTTTTCAGGCTACTGCAGGAGTTGATTACACAATTAAATTTAGCGACAAAGGAGAGGACGGCGGTAGTGCCTATTTAAATTACTTTGATAACCCCGAGCAATGGCTTGTGTTTCCTAATTATGGAGTACAGGTATAGGTTAGTGCTCGAGACAATTAAACAATATATAATAACTTAAAATTAGCACCATGAAATATACACTTGTATTTGTTTTATCTGGAATTTTAGGCTTCAGCCTTTCTGCACAGGAACAAAAAGCTGAACCCCAAAGAATTCAAGTCGAACTTGGATATGTTGTACTGACAAACAACCTGAATGGTGATGATTATTATAACTTCAAGTATGGAGGCGCACCAAATTCAGCCAATACAACCATGGGAGGGGTAAATCTTAAATTCACATTGTCAACCAGATATAAATACCTTGATTTAATTGCAGGAACAATATTTATGGTTGGGAGAGATGATATAGGCTCAAAATCATGGGCCCCGGGCAATACAAGTGCATCAGATTATTTGCTCAACGGTGGAGGAGTATATGCAGGTATAAGCCCGAAACTTAAAGGGAAATATATTGGATTAACTTCCGAACTGGCGATAGGGGTATTTTCTTTCAAAGAATATACTGCCATTTTCAATAATATCTACCCACCATTTATTGATGTTTACGAAAAAAAGGCCTCTTATGGACTTGGCGCTATGAGTTCGCTCGGGATTTATATTAAGTTAGGGAAGGTGGGTATAAATCCATCAATTAATTCACTTTTTTCAGGTGGAGCGAATACATCTTTTTTATTTTATGGATTTGTTTTGCCCATAACCTATCAATTCTGATTAGCATAATATGAAGGTTGGATTATGTGCATGTACATAATCCAACCTCATATTATGTAATTAAAAATGCCCCGACTGGCACATTTCAGTTTGTATTTTGATCCCTGCAAAGCAAGTAGCTAATATTTTTGTGCACAGAACAAGCATCTGTCGAATACAAAATATTTAATGGAGATATTGGCTATTTTTAAAATAATTTACTATCGCAGATTGACAAGAAATAACAATGGTGACGATTGAACGAACTTTATCGGCACGCGTCAGAATAAGCGCACCGGACAGTGAGCAATTCAGAAACAATAGTTCCAATATGCTATAGCAAAAACAAATTAGCGGATGAAAATATAATCCTTTACAGAAAAATTTACTTTTAATCTTAATCATATCAATATTGTTATATATTTGGAAACTAGTTATACTATCTAAATTTTAAACTTTCCACACCATGGACTTTAATTTTACCGAAGAACAACTGATGATCCGCGATGCCGCCCGCGATTTTGCCCAGCGGGAATTAATAACTGATGTTATCGAACGCGATGCAGGAGCCATTTATCCGACAAAACATGTACAACGTATGGCTGAACTCGGCTTTCTGGGCATGCTGGTCGATCCCAAATATGATGGCGGCGGAATGGATACAGTTTCGTATGTATTAGCGATGGAAGAAATTTCGAAAGTTGATTCCTCATGCAGTGTAATTATGAGCGTAAATAACTCATTGGTATGTTATGGTTTACAGGAATACGGCAATGAAGAACAGAAACAAAAATTTCTGAAACCCCTGGCTCGGGGCGAAAAAATCGGCGCTTTCCTGCTTTCGGAACCCGATGCCGGCTCGGATGCCACATCACAGAGAACTACGGCGGTAGACATGGGTGATTATTACCTGGTAAACGGCACCAAAAACTGGATCACCAACGGCAATTCTGCCGGTACTTACCTGCTGATCGCTCAAACCCATCCCGAAAAAATGCACAAAGGCATCAACTGCCTGATTGTAGATCGAAATGCACCCGGCATCAGCATAGGACCTCACGAAGATAAAATGGGCATGCGTAGCAGTGATACGCATTCGGTGATGTTTAACGATGTAAAGGTTCCAAAGGAAAATCGGATCGGGGAAGATGGATTCGGGTTCAAATTCGCGATGATGACTCTCGAAGGAGGTTGTATCGGTATAGCAGCACAAGCGCTTGGAATTGCCAGCGGAGCTTTTGAACGCGCCGTCCAGTATTCGAAGGAACGCAAAGCATTCGGGACTTATATTTCAAACCACCAGTCTATTGCTTTCAAACTGGCGGATATGGCGGTAAAAATTGAAAATGCCCGTAACCTCTGCCTGAAAGCTGCCTGGCTGAAGGATCAGGGTCAATCATATGGATATGCAAGTTCAATGGCTAAATATTATGCTGCCGAAATAGCCATGGAAGTTACTACCCAGGCTGTACAGATCCACGGCGGATATGGCTATGTGAAAGAATACCACGTTGAGCGCCTGATGCGCGAAGCCAAACTGACACAGATTTACGAAGGAACCTCGGAGATACAACAGATGATTATTTCGCGGGAAATACTTAAATAGGGATTAGGAGTTAGGAGTTAGGGACATAAATTAAGGTTTACCCGAAGCACTTACTTACTTATGAGAAGTTGATATGCTTTATGAAATGCCGGTGTTTCAATACCAAATTTTTGCCCGGCACGTACAACATAACCTGTCAGGGTTTCTACTTCTGTTTTCGGCTTCCTGTTTTTGAAATCCCTGTACATGGAGGAAGTTGTGTCAAATGCCAGCATCTTCAGCTTATTCATAGTATTGGCCACAATGTCCGGGGAAACCGGTATTTTATTTGCGTGGGCTATTGCAGTTACTTCTTCGATTAGCTGGAGCAAGGTGTCTTCATTTTCGTCCAGAATCTTTCCAATGGAACAATCAAAGTATGAAGTAGCTGTTCCTACTGCCGCAATAAAAATAAACTTTTCCCAAACTAAAGTTGAAATCTTATCGGATAATACAGTGTCGATTCCTGCATCCTGTAATATCTTTTCAAGAAATAATAGCCTTTCATTACTTGTATTATCGAGCCCGAAAGAGAGTTTCTGGATATTCCCGCTATTTTCAATTACACCGGCATCTTTTATTTCGGAAACGATGTAAACGCTTCCTTCCCAAACAGTATTTCCCGATAGATGCTTTTTAATCCGCTCAACACTCTCAACTCCGTTTAAAAGAGGCAACAGAATTGTATTTTCGTCAATGCAAGGCTTTAATTGTCCAAGTGTTGCGTCTAAATCATATCCTTTTGTACAAATAAGAATATAATCTGCAATGCCGATTTCAGTTGCCATATCAGTTGCCAACGCCGGTCTGGCAACAAATTCAGTTGAGCCTTTAATGACTTTTAATCCGTTTTTCCTGATTTGAGTAAGATGTTCACCACGAGCAAGGAAACAGATTTTTATTTCATCACTGTTTTCGTATTTTTTAGCCAAAAGGCCGCCAAAATACCCACCGACACCGCCGATACCGGCAACAACAATTTTTACTTTTTTTGACATGGTTACTTGTTTGCAGGTTAAATCACCACATTTACAATCTTTTTCGGAACAATAATCACCTTCTTCGGAGGTTTTCCATCCAGCCATTTTTGAGCTTCAGGAGCCTGCAATACTGCTTTTTCAATCTCCGGAACCGGCATATCTATTGGAAGTTCAAGTGTAAAGCGTGTTTTCCCGTTGAATGAAACAGGATAAGCAAATGTATCATCAATTGTGTATGAAGCATTATATTCAGGGAAAGTTGCATTGCAAACATTTCCTTTGTTACCAAGCAATTGCCAGAGTTCTTCAGCAATATGAGGTGCATAAGGCGAAATAAGAACAACCAATTCATTCAGAATTGTTCTTTTATTGCATTTCAGTTCAGTAAGTTCGTTTACACAAATCATAAAACTACTTACAGCAGTATTAAACGAAATCCTTTCGATATCATCCTGGACTTTTTTAATCGTCTTGTGCAATACTTTTAGTTCGGCAGGTGTTGGCGCTTCATCTGAAACAAGGAAGTTGTTATCTGGTTCATTGAATAGTCTCCAGAATTTGCGGATAAAACGAAAAACGCCTTCAATTCCGCTGGTATCCCATGGCTTGGCTTGCTCCAACGGACCAAGGAACATTTCGTACAAGCGAAGCGTATCAGCGCCATAACGCTCGATAAGGTCATCAGGATTTATAACATTTAAATAAGTCTTAGACATTTTCTCAACTTCAGGAAGTAATTCAACATAACTATTGTGAAATTGATGCTCATCGACTCCTGTTAAAATGCTATTCAAATTTAGTACCACGAGAAATTCTTTTAAATTGTCATAGCTTGCAATCTCTAAATCTTTAAATTGAGTATAAACTTTCTTTATTTTCGTCAAAGAATCAGAATTTAATCTATAGTTTTTTAGATCAACATAATCAATAGGAAAGCGAACTTTCATCACTGGGGTTAAATTATTATTAAAAGAATCATCCAATAAAGTAAAGCCTGCTGGCAATATATATCCAGTTCTTTTTCCATCTGAATTTATGTATATAACCTTTCCAAGCATGCTCACACCTTGTATCATTCCCTGGTTTATCAGCTTTTTAAAAGGCTCTTCAACAACTGAATAACCCAGGTCATAAAGAAATTTATTCCAGAAACGTGAATAAAGCAAATGCCCTGTAGCATGTTCAGCACCACCTATATATAAATCAACACTTTGCCAGTAGTTTACAGCTTTTTTCGAGAAATATTCCTTGTCGTTTCGCGGATCCATATAACGCAGGTAATACCCGCTCGATCCGGCAAAGCCAGGCATAGTATTGGTTTCCAGCGGATATCCTTCAGCTGTTGCCCAGTTTTTGGCACGAGCCAGCGGCGGTTCACCGTTTTCGGTAGGCAGGTAGGCATCTACCTCAGGCAATTGAAGCGGAAGCTGATCTTCAGGCAGCATGTATGGCATTCCATCTTTGTAATAAACAGGGAAAGGCTCGCCCCAGTATCGTTGACGGCTGAAAATGGCATCGCGCAAACGGTAATTAATTTTTCCGTTTCCTATTCCAAGCTTTTCAGTTTCACGAATCACAGCGCTGATGGCTTGTTTAACCTGCATTCCATCAACAAATCCTGAATTGATCATTACACCTTCCTTCGCATCATACGACTCTTCCCATGTGGCAGGATTGGTAGCCTCGTGACCGGCTTTGTTAACAACCTGAATAATTGGCAAGCTGAAATGACGTGCAAAAGCAAAGTCGCGGCTGTCGTGAGCAGGCACAGCCATAATGGCGCCGGTTCCATACCCCATCAAAACGTAATCAGCAATCCAGACAGGTATTGGCAATCCGGTAAACGGATTTACTGCATAAGCCCCGGTAAATTCACCGCTAACTTTTTTCACTTCGGTCATCCGCTCACGTTCTGTCCGGTTTTTAGCCCAATTGAGATAAGCTTCAATTTTTTCGCGGTATTCGGGAGTTGTGATTTTTGAAACCAGGTCGTGTTCAGGTGCAAGTACCATAAAGGTGGCACCAAAAATGGTATCGGGGCGGGTTGTAAAAACTTCTATCGGATCAATATCTTTATGTTTTTCAAGCACGAAACGCATACTTCCCCCTTCACTCCGCCCTATCCAGTTACGCTGAATTTCTTTGATTGATTCTGTCCAGTCAATGGTATTAAGTCCGTCTAATAAACGATCGGCATATGCTGATATACGCAACAACCACTGTTTCATTTTTTTACGCTCAACCGGATGACCTCCGCGCACACTATGGCCTTCGGCGACTTCATCGTTTGCAAGAACAGTACCCAACGCAGGGCACCAGTTAACTGCGGTTTCAGCCAGGTAAGCAAGACGGTATTTCATCAGAACTTCCTGTTGTTGCTTCTCACTCATCTGCTTCCATTCAGCAGCAGTGAAAACGGGAGTTTCATCACATGCAGCCTGAACTTCAGCATTTCCCGCACTTTTAAATATGTCAATTAATTCACTAACAGCATCAGCTTTATTCGTTTTCTTATTATACCATGAATTAAAAAGCTGAATAAAAGTCCATTGAGTCCATTTATAATAATCAGGGTCACAGGTACGGACTTCGCGGTCCCAGTCGAATGAAAAACCAATTTTATCCAGTTGCTCACGGTAACGTGCCAGGTTTATTTCGGTAGTGATAGCTGGATGCGTGCCGGTTTGAATAGCATATTGTTCCGCAGGGAGTCCGTAAGCGTCATAACCCATCGGGTGAAGCACATTAAATCCCTTAAGCCTTTTATAACGCGAAAAAATATCGGAAGCAATATAACCAAGCGGGTGTCCTACATGCAGCCCTGCTCCGGATGGATAAGGGAACATATCAAGTACATAATATTTAGGTTTTCCTTCAATGATCTCAGTTTTAAAAACCTTTTCCGAAGCCCATTGTTTCTGCCATTTTTTCTCTACTTCACCAAAATTGTATTCCATTTAATGTGTAAATTGTTTGAGGTTAATCGCTTAAGCTTCATCCGGAGAATGGCTTTCAAGGGTGCAAAGGTAGTACTTTTCAAGGATTTGAATGTAGCTGTCTGATGAAGAAGTTTTTTTCCATGAATTTTCATAACTATAGTCGAATATGAGTATTTAACTATCGGAATTAGTGGGGAAATCATTATCGGTACCTTTAAAATCTTTCACCCAAATTGTTAATAAATGCAAACCAAAAAAATGTAATGCCTAAGGCTGATAAATTTTCCTTAATTTCGCTTCCTCGTATTGAAATTATTCCATGGCAGAGAAACAGGTAGGAAGTGGCAGGCTCAGGGCTTCATATATAACAAGCATTATCAGTATTATGCTGGTCTTGTTTATGCTTGGTCTATTGGGTATGATAATACTGCATGGAAAAAAACTTTCCGATTACGTTCGCGAGAATATCAGCATTTCGGTGATGCTAAATGATAATGTGGATGATGATTTAGTCCAGAGTTACATGAAGCGACTGCAAAGAACCAGCTATGTTAAACAAGCTGTTTATGTATCACGCGAGCAGGCAGCAAAAGAACTTTCGAATGAACTTGGCGAGGATTTCGTACAATTCCTGGGTTATAATCCTTTACCAGCCTCCATTGATCTGCAATTAAGAGCAGGATACGCCAACAGCGACAGCATTTCACGTATCGAGAAACAACTGATGAACAGCAATTTGGTGAAAGAAGTTGTCTATCAAAAATCACTTATCGACCAGGTGAATTCCAATATCAGTAAAATCAGTATGGTGATAATGAGTTTCAGCCTTATACTTCTGATCATCTCAATAATTTTGATCAATAATACCATTAAACTTTCAATTTATGCGAAGAGGTTCCTTATCAGAAGCATGCAACTTGTTGGTGCTACCGAGAATTTTATCCGTCTTCCATTTATCAAAAAAAGCATAACACACGGAATAATTGCTGCAGTGATAGCTGACCTTTTACTGATAGGCACTTTGTACCTGGCTCAGCGGCGAATACCCGAAATTTCTGCATTGGAGGATATTCAACAATTTTCTTTGTTTTTCGCCGGTGTGCTTGTGCTTGGAGTTATCTTATCGGTATTATCTACATGGATCTCAGTAAATAAATTTCTGCGCATGAAAGTTGACAACCTTTATTCTAATTAAAAATCATCCAATATCATACGACAGTGTCTGTTATGCACAGCATCGTTTAACAAATACTTTAAAATTACATTTCAAAACAATACCTCAAAATGGCTAAAACTTCAAAACCTATGGCTCAGGAAGCCATTAAAAAAACTGAAGATAACGTTCGTCCATTATTTGCATTTGGAAAAGACAATTATATCCTGATGCTTGTCGGAGTTGGACTTATCATTTTAGGTTTCATACTGATGACAGGTGGCGGTTCGAAGGACCCCAATGTATTTAATTACGAGATGTTTGATTTCAGGCGGTTAACGCTTTCTCCTATTCTTATTCTTATTGGTTTTGGGATAGGGATAGTTGCTATTATGAAAAGGCCAAAAGACTAGGATGACTTATCTCGATGCCATTATAATTGCCATTGTTGAGGGAATTACAGAGTTTCTTCCTATCTCCTCAACCGGGCATATGATTATTGCCGAGCGCTTGCTGGGCACTGATATCAATGAGTTCACCAAAGCATTTACTGTAAATATCCAGTTTGGAGCTATTTTATCAGTAATTGTACTATACTGGAAACGTTTCCTGCAATCATTCACATTTTATTACAAACTCTTTGTTGCTTTTATCCCGGCTGCTATATTGGGATTGCTGTTCAGCAAACAAATTGATGAAATGCTGGAAAGCGTTTTCGTTGTTGCTCTTATGCTCTTGCTTGGAGGTATTTTATTTTTGTTTGTTGACAAATGGTTCATTAATACAGACGAAAAAAGAGAGCCGTCATATCTGAATGCCTTCAAAATAGGAGTTTATCAATGCATTGCCATGATACCGGGTGTTTCGCGCTCAGCAGCCACTATTATTGGTGGAATGCAACAAAAACTTACCCGCACCAAAGCTGCAGAATTTTCTTTCTTCCTGGCAGTTCCTACAATGGCTGCAGCCTCTGCTTATAAATTACTGAAAGACTATAAGCATTTTAATATTGAAAATATTGGCGTATTGCTCGTTGGAAACCTGGTTGCTTTCATGATTGCCATGCTGGCCATAAAATTCTTCATTACCTACCTTCAGAAACATGGATTTAAAGTATTTGGTTATTACCGGATTATTGTTGGGGCCATTCTGCTGATTCTTCTGGCACTTGGTGTTGACCTTAAAGTAGTGTAAAATAAAGATATAAATATCCAACTTTGAATATCGAATCTTGAATAATGAAGTTGTCTAATAACAGCATTAATGATGGAAACGGGACAAAATAATGATAAAAGAATTTTTGATTTAGAAGAAAGGTTGATTGATTTCGCAATTTGCATAATTGAGATATCTGAAAATATGTACACTACACCTGCCGGAAAGTATATTTCAGGCCAGGTTGTTCGATCTGGTACTACCCCTGCATTAATATATGGAGAAGCGCAAAGCGCAGAATCAAGAAACGATTTTATTCACAAGGTTAAGATAATATTGAAGGAAGTCCGTGAAACCCGGATTAGTTTGAAAATTATCAAAAGGTATCCTCTTACAGATAAGGAATTGCTTGTAGAAAAAGCGTTAAAAGAATGCAATGAGTTAGCTGCTATTTTTAACAAGAGTGTTGAAACGGCGAAAAAGAATAATGAAAGAAATAAATGACTTGTATAAGATACTTCAACATTCGATATTCATTGATCGATATTCATTATTCAATTTTATGGGCTCACGAAATCATCATCTAATAAGTGTATAATGCTAAATATCATCGAAGGCGAAATTCTTCTTGTAAACAAACCCTACCGCTGGACTTCCTTCGATGTAATCGGCTCACTGCGTGGACTGATGAAACACTTGCTGGGAGGGAAAAAGATAAAAGTAGGTCATGCCGGTACTCTCGATCCACTGGCAACCGGCCTTCTGATAGTTTGTACCGGGAAAGCCACCAAACGCATTGAGGAATTCAAAGACTTTGATAAGGAATATACCGGCACTTTTGTTCTTGGGGCTACAACGCTATCGTACGATATGGAAAAGGAGATCAATGAAATCTTCCCAACAGTACATATTACACCTGACATGATTCATGAAGCAGCCAAAAACCTGAGCGGCGATATCATGCAGATACCGCCTATGTTTTCAGCTATAAAAGTGGATGGAAAGCGTGCTTACGAATCGGCACGAAAGGATAAGGATCTGGGCCTTGCTGCACGACCAGTAAGTGTTCCGGTATTTGAAATTACACGTATTGAGATGCCTGAAGTTGATTTTCGGATCGTATGTTCAAAAGGAACTTATATACGAGCCCTGGCCCGTGATTTTGGGCAGGCATTGCAAAGCGGTGCCTATATGAGTGGTTTGTGCAGGACTCGTGTCGGTCCGCACCGGTTGAATGATGCCTATGAAGTTGAAGAACTGAAAGAAATATTGAGGCAGCAGTATATAAGTCCGCCATTAGGAAATTAAGCTCCGGTACTTCTTTTAATACAAATGCTTCTCCCTAATTGTTATCGTCAATAAGCAACCATAACGGCAGGTATTACCATATAGATTCCTCCGTACAAATACACTCGTCGACAAAACACAATCAACTTGTGTCAACAGGCAGTTGCCTTTTATATTAACGGTTATGAATTATTCTCTCAATAATACCACTAAAAAAATTTAATCCTTTATGCAACAACGTGAACTGTTATTTTCTATTTGGGCGAATCTCTATCCTGGGATATCTACCCGTATATTGGAAGATTTTTTGACGAACACAAATATCAACCGCCGGGCCTCATCAAACAAAAATGATCAGATTGACTGGTACAAGGATGTTGTTGTTTATTCACTTTATGCCGATCTTTTCAATACCGACTTCCCTGGTTTAATCCAAAAGCTGGATTACCTCCGTGATTTAGGGATAACTTGCATCTGGCTTTTACCTGTCCTTGGTTCTCCCATGCGCGATGCAGGGTTCGATATCAGCAATTATACTTCTATCAGAACCGAATTACTTGACAAAACAGGGAAAAACAAAGATGAGCAGATTTTTACACAATTCCTGTCCGAAGCCCATAAAAGAGGAATAAAAGTAATCTTTGATATTTCAATGAATCATACTTCTGATGAACATCCCTGGTTTACAGAAGCATCTAAATCAAAAGACAACCCATTAAGAGATTATTATATATGGTCCGATGACAATACCTTATATAATGATGCAAGGATAATTTTTAAAGGGATTGAAACCTCAAATTGGGAGAAAAAGGGAGACGGATATTACTTTCACCGTTTCTTCAGTTTTCAGCCTGATTTGAATTACAAAAACCCGCAGGTATTACTTGAAATTAGCAAGGTGTTGCTATTTTGGCAAAATGCCGGAGTGGACGGTTTCAGAGCTGATGCAACGCCCTATATCTGGAAAGAAGAAGGTACCGAATGTGAAAACCTGCCGAAGACACATCAGGTGGTAAAATTTTTCAGGACAATACTTGATTATTTTAAACCCGGCACACTTTTATTAGCCGAAGCCTGCCAGCAGCCTGCCCAGGTTGTTGAATATATGGGCAATGGTGATGAATGCCAGGCGGCATATCATTTCCCGCTTATGCCACGTATTTTCAAATCAATCGCCATGCATAGCGGCAAGCCCATCGAAGAAACTCTTTCAAAAGCCTTTACACCTGAGTTGCCCGAAAGCGGACAATGGTTCACATTTCTGCGTTGCCACGACGAACTGAGCCTCGAACTGGTTTATGTTACTGAGGAAGAACGCAAATATCTTCATAAACAATATTGCCTGAAACCCGAATGGGATTTCCGTATGGGAGAAGGTATTTCTGCACGTCTTTCGGAACTTATGCAGCGCGACAAACGCCGTATCCTGCTTGCATATTCAATAATCCTGACACTTCCCGGAACACCGGTTATTTATTATGGTGACGAATTCGGAAAGTTTAACGACGAAGCGTATTATAACGAGATGATTCGCCTCACGGGTAAAGACGATACCCGCTTTTTGGTCCGTGGAAAAATTGACTGGCAAGAACTGGCAGAAAACCTGGAAAATCCGGATAGCTTCAGCAGCCATATCTATACTAAGTTAAAAACTATGCTGTACATTCGTAATCAGCATAAAACTTTTGGCCGTGGCAGCATTGAATTCATAACACTTCCTGAGAGCGAAAACGGAAACCTGCTTTCATTTGTTCGTTCCTGGGTAAATGAAAAATGGCTGATCATTCATAATATGACTGATCAGGCGATCAATATTGTATTACCATCATTTGCAGGAAAAAGTGTAGATGTTTTTATCGGATCAACACCAATGAACATAGCACCTTATGGATTTAGCTGGATAAAAATCAGTTAACAGCTTTTAAAGTGCTTTTATAGCATATGCGACATATTATGTGATCCTGATGTTAAATTCCAAGTCCCAAATTTCAAAATCAAAGCCTATAAATTCAAAATTTCTTAAACAGGAATTTCCTGTCAGCTTTTCCCCTTGGAATCTGGATCTTGGAATTTGAACCTTGCAATTTAATAAATTTGTAATTTTCTTACGTTTTGATCCTCAAATAACACCTGAACAATAAATATTTAGCATCATTACCTTAAAAACAATCCCCATGCCAGCCAAATACCTTTTCGAAGCCGTAATTTTCGATCTCGATGGTGTAATAACTCGTACAGCATTGGTTCACAGCCATGCCTGGAAAAAGATGTTCGACGACTACCTTCGCCAACGCGAAATAGAGTTTGACGAACCATTCAAGGAGTTTACACAAAAGGATGATTACCTGCCCTTTGTTGATGGGAAACCCCGTTACGAAGGAGTACAATCTTTCCTCCAATCGCGGGGGATTCAAATTCCTTTCGGCGATCCATCTGATACAGTTGAACAGGAAACGGTATGTGGATTAGGCAACCGGAAAAACATCACTTTTAACGAAGTTCTGAAGCGCGACGGTGTAAGTGTTTATGAATCAACAGTTCAATTGATTCATGATCTGAAA
Organism: Bacteroidales bacterium; assembly: GCA_038322655.1. Taxonomy (GTDB): domain Bacteria; phylum Bacteroidota; class Bacteroidia; order Bacteroidales; family UBA4417; genus UBA4417. Next base: position 28,933 of record JBBQGD010000017.1, read on the forward strand.
AAAGCAGGTGTGAAAGTGGGTGTAGCTTCCTCAAGTAAAAATTGTGAAGCAGTGCTGGAAGCTGCCGGACTGATGCCGCTGATTGAAACGCGTGTTGATGGCGTTGTCTCTGCAGAAATGGGACTTAAAGGAAAGCCGGAACCTGATATTTTCACTACGGCAGCTGCCAACCTGGGCGTTAAACCTCATAATGCAATTGTGGTCGAAGATGCCACATCGGGTGTAGCAGCCGGCAAAGCAGGAAATTTCGGGCTGGTGCTGGGTTTAGCCCGCGAGGAAAATAAAAATGAACTACTTATAAACGGGGCCGACATTGTTGTAGAAGATATTTCCGAAACATCACTCGAAGATCTGAATAACTGGTTCAAAAATGGAATGGATGAAGATGGCTGGAGCATAACTTATCATACTTATGAGCCTCAAAAGGAACGTACCCGAGAAGCCTTGCTTACCGTTGGAAATGGTTATTTCGGCACTCGCGGAGCGATGGACGAATGTGATGCCAACGCAATAAACTACCCGGGAACTTATATTGCCGGACTTTACAACCGCCTGAGCACTCCTATTGCCGGTAAAGACATATGGAACGAAGATTTTGTAAATGTACCCAACTGGCTTCCGGTTACTTTTTGTATAAACGATGGAAAATGGTTTGATATTAATAACACCGAAATAATTTCTATCAGGCGGAAACTTGACTTCAAATCCGGATTGTTTTCCCGAATAATCAAGGTAAAAACCGAAAATGGAAATGAAACTTTAATTGAATCAAAAAGATTCGCGTCAATGGCTGATCCACATCTATCAGCTCTTCAGTATTCAGTAACACCTTTAAACTACAGCGGGAAAATAACCATCAGAACAGGGATCAACGGCGCCATTATAAATGATGGTGTCGAACGTTACAAATCGCTTAACCAGCAGCATCTGAAGCCTGTTAACCAGGGAGCTTTGCGCGACCGGCAATTTGTGGTGGTCGAAACTACTCAGTCGGGCATTCAGGTAGCAGAAGGTGCTGATCATTATTTCTTTCAAAATGGTATTTCTTCTGATGTTGAACTCTATCATTCTATTTCACCATCTCAAGTCTACAGCACCGCTTCTTTTGATCTGCATCAGGAAGAATCTGTAACACTCATCAAAAAAATTGCCATCTACACCAACAAAAAAGATGATGTGTCGGATCCGCTGGAATCCGCTAAAGCTAAACTGGATAACATTTCAGGTGATTTCGATGCACTTCTTGATGAAAGCACTTCTGCCTGGGAAAAAATCTGGGGGAAAATCGACATGCAGGTAACCGGCGACCGTTTTTCACAAAAACTCTTACGGCTACATTTGTATCACCTTATGGTAAGTATGTCGCCACACAATAGCAGCATCGATGCCAGCGTTACGGCACGGGGTTTGCATGGCGAAGCGTATCGCGGACATATTTTCTGGGACGAACTTTTTATCCTGCCTTTATATGATATTAACCTTCCCGAAGTAGCAAAATCAATGCTGATGTATCGCTACCGCCGACTTGCCAAATCGATGGAGTACGCTAAAGAATACGGCTATTCGGGAGCAATGTATGCATGGCAGAGTGGTTCGGACGGACGTGAGGAAACCCAG
>JBBQGD010000018.1:0-30442 GCA_038322655.1 Bacteroidales bacterium
CGGCCGACAAGAAAAAACCGGTCGAAGAAAAAGTCGAAGCGTTGAAAAAAGTGAAGGATTCTGACAACTTGGAGGATATCAAAAAAGCGACGGAGGAACTTTCCACCGAAGCCCAAAAGATCGGCGAAGAGCTCTACAAGGCCGCCCAACCAGCTCAAGGCGCTCCAGGCGCCACTGACCAAGCGACCCCCTCTGGAACACCGGGGAGCGAGGAAAAGCCCAAGGACGCCGAAACAGACGCTAGTCCTTCCGAAGCTGAAGGGAAAACAGAAGAAAAGAAATAATCTTTTTAAGAGCGGTCCGATGTACTTCGGACCGCTTTTTTGATAACAAAACTTGCTTTTACGCCCAGAAATGCTAGTTTTATAATATAATTATTTGATTAAAAAATATGGAATTTAAACATTTTGAAACAAGCCTAGAAAAAGAAAATGAGTATCCAAAATTAGTTCGGGATAATATTCCGGAAATAGTTAGCGCCAGAACTGGCAATATGGAGCAGAAGGAATTCTGAACCTGCTAGATTCAAAGGCCTACAACAGGAACGTTAATACCGCTGAAATCACTTACGATGCTGCCACGCGCTATCCTGACGGAGGCGACGATATGAAAAATATTGCAGTTTATGCCTCTAACAACTGGGAAATCAGTGAAAAACTGATCTTCTCACAGGGAATCCGGTTTAACTATGTTGCCCTCCATGCCAAATACACTCAGCAAATGATGGATCTTATAAAATTTCCGTTCGATGAAACCATGGCACAGGATAATACTGCTGTAAACGGGAGCCTTGGTCTTGTATTTATGCCGGGAAATGGTTGGCGGATTACAACAAATCTTTCAACAGGTTTCAGGGCACCAAATATTGATGATTTATCAAAATTGAATGATTCAAACAGCACTGATGAGCTGATTATTGTTCCGAACCCTGAGCTAAAACCTGAAAATGCGTATAATGCAGAACTTACCCTGGGCAAAACATTCGGAAATTTTCTACAAGTCGAAGTTACAGGATATTATACTTTGCTTACGAATGCTTTTGTAACACAACCATTCCTTTATAATGGCCTGGATTCAATAGTTTTTGACGGAACTCTTTGTGCTGTGCAGGCAATGCAAAACACAGATAAGGCATTTATTTACGGTTTCGAAGGAAATCTGCTTGCGCAACTCACTAAATCACTTTCGCTCCGAAGCGCAATAACTTATACTTATGGTCATGTAAAAACTGAAGATGTTCCGCTCGATCATATCCCGCCTGTTTTTGGTCTCACATCACTTAAACTTGACCTAAGCAAATTTACGGGTGAATTCTACGCCCGTTATAATGCATGGAAGCATATCAAGGACTACAGTCCAAGCGGAGAAGACAACGAAGCCTATGCAACTCCCGATGGAATGCCAGCATGGTTCACGCTTAATTTACGGACAGGTTACCAATTCAACAGGAATATCAGCCTGCAGGCGGGTATTGAAAATATTCTGGATAAACATTACCGGAACTTTGCCAGTGGAATAAGTGCTCCCGGAAGGAATGTTTTTGTGACTTTAAGAGCAAATTTATAAATAGTTAAATAAAAAAAAAGCAGCTGGAATTTCAAATTACCGGCTGCTATTTTCTTGCACTTACTTTCCTTACATCTTTCTCCTTACAACTTACTACTTTCAGTATCATCTAACAAGAATGCTAAAACTTGATTAACAGCAAGATAGATTAAGCTCCAATTCTATTTCTGCCAACCTCTTCTTCAATAATTTTTGCTTCATGGTGAGCATATTTATGTTTTTATCCCAGTCGATGGTTTCATCATATTCAATTCCCATTTGTACCATTTTATAGATTATCCGAGCCAACTTATGTGCTACCGCAATAATTGCCTGATTATATCCGAGTTTGGATCTCATCCAACGGAAATAATCGCCCAAATAACCTTTGCTTCTGCTTAGCGTATTAGCAGAAACTCTGAATGATTGACCGGCAAAGTTTTTGCGCTTTGGAACACTTGATGTAAGTATCTTTCCTCCGGATATCCGGTTGTTCGGAACAAAATTCAGCCAGGAACAAAAATGTTTTACGCTTGGAAACTTCTCGGTAAATTCACGCCCCAATTCGCTGATAAGCTTAATGCCTGTCAATGAACTTATTCCTGGTATCCGGGTCAGATTAACTCCTGGAATATCATAACTGTATTGCTCTGCATCAAAATGAAAAGCGTTACCAATAGCTTGCTGTATTTTTAACGTCCTTACAATCGGCTTATTGGTTTTCAGTTTCCCGCCTATCTTCGAATATGCTTGCAATTATTGTTCAATTGATAAGTCTAACTCTTCAATCTGTTTTAAAGGAAAACAATACGCATCATAACTTTGCTTCATAATGAAGAGCTGTGCATCATTACAGTTTCCCTCCAGTGATTTGATGATCTCTTCACGGCTCGCTTTGACACGATGATGAACCATAGTTGTGTAAAAACTGTATCCAACTGGCATCAACATAATCTGTTTTCTTTTCTCCAATATTTTTTACATGCTTGGCATTAAACAGAATAACATCAAACCCATATTGCTATAATACCATAAACATCTGCACCCAATATATGCCAGTTGCTTACATCGCTACTGTTTTGATTTTACATTCTTTAAGCCAAATGGCTATTGAATGCAAATCACAAGTATAGGCTGCAAAACGACGATTGGACTCATTATCTTAGTCTTCGGGAACCCAAACCTGGTATTCGGTACTTGCAACATCGATACCGGCAGCATTGGTATTCACGAACAGTAATTCGCTCCACTTGCCTTTTTTAACTTTTTGTGCTTTCTTTGCCATACCGTTACGGTATTTTAGGGTTAATAAATGTCCTAACACTGTTTGCATGGTGTCGCATATAACGATGCATAAACTTTCATATGGTTTCACAGAATCAAGGAACGTGTCATCGGTAAACAGAGCCACTCTTTTCAAAGCGGTCAACGCCTCAGATTGAGGTTGGCTTACTTTCTTAGGGTGCCCTAAAATACTAAAGTTAGTTCCTGTTTATGCCATTGTTTAATGGTGGTGGTCTTTTCATTTTTCATTTTCACTTGAGGTGTTTCATTTTAAAAAATTCAGTATCGACGATAGTACAGCCGCTATGAAAATCGGCACAGATGCTGTATTACTTGGAGCATGGACACCATGTATAAACGAAACCCGGATACTCGATATCGGTACAGGTTCAGGGATATTGGCAATAATGATGGCTCAAAGAAACGATAAAACTGCCATCGACGCAGTTGAAATAGATCCTGATGCCTCTGAACTTGCACGATTGAATGTGCAATTAAGTCCATGGCCAGATCAGATTGATATATTCAATACTACTATTCAGGAATTTTCTAAAACAGCACAGTACACATACAGCCTGATTATCTGCAATCCTCCATTTTTTACTGATTCCCTTAAAGCGCCTGACCAGATCCGGAGTATGGCACGTCATAACGACACTTTGCATGTTAAGGACTTACTGGAAATCACTTCGAAACGGCTCAATAAACAAGGGAAAGCAGCTTTTATCATCCCAGCTGATGCAATCGAAAGATGGACATCAATTGCTATAAATCTTTCATTATACCCGGATCGCGTTACTAGAATAAAAAGTTTCGTCAGCTATGATCCTCATCGGGTCATGGTTGTATTTTCAGGAAAAGAGCAAACTGAAATATTTGAAAATGAATTATGTATTTATAAATCAAAAGATACATACACTGATGAATATCGTGAGCTTACAAAAGATTTTTATTTGTATTTTTAATCGATTTCTCATTTTGTAACCTCACAACCTGAAAAGAATAACAAAAACAAATGTTTGCCACAGATTATTCAGATGCAGAATAGTTGCGAATTTTAAATCAGGCCTATCAGTTTTGAAAATAGTACTATCTTTATCTCAAAATGCAGAATATGACAAAATTAGTATCATTCAGATTGTTAATTCTGTTATTTGTCTGCGCTGCTCATGCTAATGCACAAAAAGTATTCAGTTGCAACAATAGCTATGACGCTGACATTAAAATATTTGTAGTTGAGAATCGCTACGATGCCGATTTGCTGGTTTATAAAGTAAGCAATTCATATGATGCTGATGGAAATAAAGGTCTTTGGTATTTTTGCAAGAACAGTTATGATGCAAATAAAAAAATATGGTTTGCCGATACAAAATATGATGCCGATCTGCTGATTTACTTTGTTGGAAATAAATATGATGCCAGTTGGAGAGAAAAAAAGAAAATCCACTTATTGTATTAGAAAAGCTTTATTTGAGAGGGAAAAAGAGAATATAAGAAGACTTGTAAAACTAAGATCGACTGGATGAAATCAGATCTGAAAAACAAAATACTTACTTAATTCGTGAATTACAAGACATTGAAACATGGCTGGAAAATCATTGAGAATACTTGTAACAGTACTGTTGCTTTCGGGCAGTTCATTCTTTTCAGGATGTAAAACATCATCTGATATCAGGCCTCTGAGGATTGCCTTATCGTCAGGTAGCGACAATTATAAAAACTGGATTCACAGAGGTGATTCGCTGGCCGAAATAGTTGACATGAAGGGAATGCAGATAGATTCAGCATTACAACTCCTTTCGACCTGTGATGCTATTTTGTTCACCGGAGGCGAAGATGTGGTGCCTGACTATTACGGAAAAGGATATGATTCAGCCAGATGTGAAAGTAACCCGGGACGCGACTCTCTCGAAATGGCATTGATTAAAGAATCATTGCAGTTGCAAATGCCGGTTTTTGGTGTTTGTCGCGGACAGCAGATATTAAATGTTGCGCTGGGAGGAACGCTGATCATCGATATTCCAACAGATCATCCGGGAAATGTGATACATCAATGTGAGGATTATCTACACTGTTTCCATTCCGTAAGTCTGGTTAAAGGAAGCAACCTGCAACTTACTGCAAAGGCCGACACGGGGATGGTAACAACCAATCATCACCAGGCCATTGAAAAACCGGCACCCGGCATTCGCATTGTTGCCTGGAGCGCTGACAGTATCGCTGAAGCTATGGAATGGGCTGATCCCACCGCAAAACCTTTCCTGATGACTGTGCAGTGGCATCCTGAAAGAATGAATGCAGAAAGCCCGCTAAGCATGCCGCTTATGCACACTTTTTTGAAAGCGGCAACTGAATATAATGTCCACAAATAATCCATTGTAGCATCATAGTTTATTGCATTCCCATAACCGGCCTATTCTGCAAGCAAATTCCGGGGTGAATAATTAAAATGTAAATGCAATTCTGAATAGTTTCAAATTCCAATTATAAATCAATATTGAAATTATACAAAACTGACCCTGATTTTCACACTTTTACCTTTACGAATTCAAAGAATTCTTTGTTTATACTGCTATATTTAATATTCATCACTTAAATACAAAAGCAATTCTTTATTACATTGGTAACCAAATCAGGAATGCTATAAAGTAATTTACAGAATCCACATTGCTACTGAACATTTTTGAGTGTAAGCTGAATCCTTTTGCGTTCCTTATCCACTTCCAGTACTTTCACCCTGACTTTTTGATTCAGTTTTACGATAGTGTTTGGATCCTTTACATATTTATCTGCCAGCTGGCTTACATGTATCAGACCGTCCTGATGAACACCAATATCTACAAATGCCCCGAAATTGGTAATATTGGTAACCAATCCTTCGAGGACCATTCCCGGCTTAAGATCATCCATGGAATTCACATTCTTATCAAACTCGAATAGTTCAAATTTCTGACGCGGATCACGGCCAGGTTTCGAAAGTTCGGCCATAATATCTGTAAGCGTAGGCAATCCAACTTTATCGGTAATAAATTCTTCCAGTTTAATTTGTTTCCGTAAATCTTCATTACTAATCAGATCAGCAACTGAGCATCCGGCTTTTTTAGCCATTTTCATCACTACAGGATAACTCTCGGGATGAACCGCACTTGCATCAAGAGGATTTTCCGATTCCCGGATGCGTAGAAATCCTGCTGCCTGTTCAAATACTTTTTCACCCAGGCGGGGAACATTTTTCAACTGTTCCCGCGATTGGAACATTCCGTTTTTATCGCGGTACTCAACAATTCGGGTAGCAAGCACCGGGCCAACGCCTGAAACATAAGTGAGCAACTGCTTACTGGCTGTGTTTAGCTCCACTCCTACTTTATTTACACAGCTCTCAACAACTGATTCGAGGCTTTTTTGTAACAACGACTGATTTACATCATGCTGATATTGTCCGACACCAATGGACTTGGGATCAATTTTAACAAGTTCAGATAATGGATCCATCAGGCGGCGGCCAATAGAGACTGAGCCACGCACTGTTACATCGAATTCAGGAAATTCCTCACGGGCAACTGCTGAGGCTGAATACACCGAAGCTCCGTTTTCATTCACCATAAGTGCGATAATATCAGTATCAAAAGGAATACGACGTATGAGATTCTCTGTTTCCCGGCCTGCAGTACCGTTGCCGATAGCGATTGCTTCAACTTTATATGCTTTAACAAGGTTGTGAATTTTCGAAACCGATTGTTTCACTTCACTTTGCGGCGGATGCGGATAAATAGTTTCGTTATGAAGCAAACGCCCCTGCCGATCGAGGATAACCAGTTTGCAGCCGCTTCGGAACCCGGGATCAATAGCCAGAACTGTTTTCTGACCTAAGGGAGGAAGCATAAGCAACTGCCTCAAATTTTCAGCAAAAACCCGTATAGCTTCCAGGTCAGATTTCTCCTTAACCAACTGCCGGTATTCAGTTTCGATGGATGGCTGTAGAAGCCTTTTGTAGGAATCTTTTACCGCTTCCTCAACATGGCGCGAGGATTCATTTGATGACTTTACAAATATTTTGTTCAGCGATTCACGGGCCTGCTCCGCATCAGGTTCAATATTTAGTTTTAAAAAACCTTCGTTTTCGCCACGAAACATAGCCAATAAGCGGTGCGAAGGCGCTTTCATCAATGGTTCAGCCCAATCGTAATACGATTCATATTTTATCCCTTCCAGTTCCTTGCCACGAACAGGCCGGGACAGTATTTCACCTGACCTTTCGAAATGATGCCTGATACGCTGACGGCTCTGTTGATTTTCATTTACCCACTCTGCAATAATATCACGTGCACCGGCCAAAGCTTCCTCTTCGGATTTTACATCTTTTTCTGAATTAATAAATCCTTTTGCCTTACTGTACGGATCAGTTTCCTGTTGCGACATTAAAATTTTAGCTAAAGGTTCCAGCCCTTTCTCTCTTGCAATGGAAGCGCGGGTGCGTCGTTTGGGTTTATAGGGAAGGTATAAGTCTTCAAGTTCGCTCATGGTTGAAGCGCCCTTCAGGAGTTTCTCCAGCTCCGGTGTTAATAATTCCTGCTCTGTCACTGACACTAAAATTGCTTCACGGCGTTTTTCGAGTTCCATTATTTTCTCATACCGTTCGCGGATGGCAGCTATCTGAACTTCATCGAGGCTGCCGGTCATTTCTTTCCGATATCTTGCTATAAAAGGAACTGTAGCTCCATCTTTGAGCAAATTGATTGTATTGAGTACCTGGAAATCACGAACCCCAAGTTCATTTGCTATTTGCAGGACATATTTTGTTTCCATTGTAATGTTTGGAATTTGTAAAAATGGGGAATGTCAGGGCTGGCCTGAATCAGACGCTTTGTTTTATTGCAGACTTAATATGTATTTTCTGTTTCTGTCGACTTTTGCTCTACCATCCCTGAGCCAGTAAATCGATAACATGCATGGTTTTTATGGGCAGGTTATTCTTATCAATATAGCCTTGCTGGTGCATGAGACACGACGAATCAGTACTTACGATATATTCGGCGCCTGTTTCGATGGCATAGAGTACTTTTTGCTCGGCCATGGCAGTGGAAATGGCTTCGTGTTTAACCGCAAAAGTACCTCCAAAACCACAACAGACATTAGTTTCCTTCATTTCCCTGATTTCGATTCCCTTAACGTGTTTGAGCAATTCGCGGGGCTGATTTGTAAGACCATATTCGCGTAATGCGGCACACGAATCGTGATACGTAATCACATGTTCGAAAGAAGCACCTACATCAGTAATTTTCATAACATTAACCAGGAAATCGGTAAACTCGTAGAAGTTCTTTTTCAATTGATGGTACTCAATATGAAGAGCAGAATTATAAAACATCTCATCGTAATAATTCCGTACAAAACCGGCACACGATGCCGAAGGACCAACGATATAACGGTTATTCGGGAAATCGCGGATAAACTTCTCCCCTACAGCCTTTGCTTCTTCCCAGAACCCTGAGTTATATGCCATCTGACCACAACAGGTCTGCTGGTTGTTATAATGTACATCCACCCCAAGTTTTTCAAGAATTTTAACCATATTAAATCCTGTTTCAGGATAAATCTGGTCGATAAAGCAAGGAATAAATATGTCTACCGTCATGAATCGGGGTGTTTTTGTGTTTCAAAAGCAAAAATATCAAAAAATAGCCGTATGCCTTCACAAAGTTATTAACCGAATGTTGAAAGTTTGATGAATGTCGGATGTTAGATGTCGGATGTTAGATGTCGGATAGCAGTTCAGGAGCTTTTCTATTCACTATTCACTTTTCACTGTTATCCTGAGCGAAGCGAAAGGACTCTTTTCACTTTTCACTTTTCACTTTTCACTTATCCCAATATTAATCCGGCTTTAGCTATATCATCCCAGAATCCGGGGTATGATTTTTTAACAACATCGGGTTCTTCGATACAAATATTGTCGCGCAAAATTGCTAATGTCGCAAATGACATGGCCATGCGGTGATCATCATAGCATTTCACTATCACACCGGAATGATTGTGTTTATCTGAGAATATAGCGCCGTTTAAGAATATCTGGTCATCATTAACATCCACACCATACCCAAGTTTGGTTAACTCATTCCTTAAAGCTTCGATGCGATCGGTTTCCTTTACACGAAGTGTTTTAAGTCCGGTGAAGTGCCCTTTAATCCCCAATGCAGCACATGTAACGATTACTGCCTGGGCAAGGTCGGGGCATTCAGTAAAATCGTAATTAAACTCACGAGCCGCAGGCTCTGATGATTTGGTAAGCAATAAACCTTCATCAATAAAAACTGAGGTTATTCCAAAACCTGAATAAATAGAAGGCAAAACAGAATCTCCCTGAACACTTTCGTTACGCAAACCATGCAAAACAATTCGGGCATCGGCTGTAAAAGCTGCTACCTGGTACCAGAAAGCAGCTGCACTCCAGTCAGGTTCAACTATCGTAAAATAATCAATTTGGTTATATTTCTGTTCTTTAATTATCAATGTATTACCACTAAATCTGACATCAGCACCGGCTTTTTGCATCAGCGCCTGGGTCATGCGGATGTATGAAGAAGAGATGATTTCACCTATAAGATTGATAGTAATTCCACCTTTTAAAAGAGGCCCCAGCATCATCATAGCACTGATAAACTGGCTGCTGATTCCTGCGTTAAGTTGTACAGATCCGCCTTTCAGTTGCGGATTACCAACAATTTGAATTGGAGGATAACCAATATTACCTTTAAAAGTGAGGTCAGCCCCCAGGCTTTGTAATGCATCTGTAAGCGGTTTTATCGGCCTGTTCTGCATGCGATCAGTACCGGTAATAATCCAGTTGCCAGGAGTAACAGCCAGTAAAGCTGTCAGGAAGCGCATCACTGTACCGGCATTACCAACATTGATTTCTGTAAATTTATCCTGGTTGAATTTCTTACTGCTGATTTCCTGCAGCAGATTCTGCATAACAATCGAATCCGATGAATCTGGCACTAATCCTTCAATATTTATACCTCCTGAAAGGTGATTAATGACCATTAACCTGTTAACGATACTCTTGCTCAGAGGCAAGGCAATTTTACATTCAACGAAATCCTGCTTATTTGTTACACAGTGCATTTAAAGAGATTTTGCCTGAAAATGCAAATTTAATAATAATAGGTTACAAGAAGACAGGTAGTTTACTTCCTATTAGTTAACTAAGAAAATTTTCGGGAGTTATTTCGTAAAACAATGACATCAGCCATTTGAATTACATAAAAAAGCCGACTTCAAGATTTATATAAAAATGAAGACTTTCGAGAATGAGCTTTTCCCCCGGGAACTGATCATAAACAGGCTCGCCTATTTTACGGATCAATGAAAAGCTCAATTGTGAACTGCTGGCGTTCTTTTTATCGTGTGCCATTAAAGCCAGAAGTTCATCACCCGGCTTTGATTTAAACCGATAATGCGGAAAATGCCAGCTAACCAGGTTTGCCAAGCGCTTCAGATCATTTTTATCCAATCCGTACATCCGCATTGAAATAAAACTTTCGCAAATCAGGCCAATAGCAATGGCTTCGCCATGCAACAGCGGATCCGAATCATATTTTTGTGAATACGATTCAATCGCATGCCCGATGGTATGACCAAAGTTAAGGGCTTTACGCAAACCTGTTTCATTAAAATCCTGGTTTACTATTTTCATCTTTACTGATGCTGATTCCAGGATATCAGCATGATTGCAAACCTTTTCAACTGAATTCAGCTTTAAAAACTTTTCAAACAGATTCTCGCTATGAATCATGGCATGCTTAAGCATTTCGGCATAACCTGATAATTTCTGTCTGTCGGGAAGTGTCGTCAGGAACTCTTCAAAAATAAAAACTGCTTTGGGAAGCGCAAAAACACCAATCTGATTTTTAATCGAATTCAGATTAACCCCGGTTTTACCACCAATTGCAGCATCCACCATGGACAGTAAGGTAGTGGGGATATGAATAAAATTTATTCCTCTTTTAAACGTAGCAGCAGCAAATCCGCCAACATCTGTTACCAGACCACCACCCAAACATATCATTAAGGATTTCCGGACAGCATTTCCTACAACAAGTTGCTTCCATATTTTCTCAACACTTGAAATCGTTTTATTGGATTCAGTATCCTGAATTTCAATAATCACAGCATCTTCAAGGCTGGTGAATTTTTCTTTGAGGAAAGGCAAACATAGCTCGCAGGTATTTTCGTCAACCAGTATATAAATTCCTGATTGTTCGTACTCAGTTAGAATATCCTGCAACCGCAACCAACCAACGACACCTGAATATATTGAATTTGATATGTCCATTTTGTTAATTGTACTGTATTATGTGCTTACGAATTCCAGATATTTCTATTTTTTAAAGCTTGTGAAGTCATTGAATATTCATGAAACAGCAACGAAAAATTGATTTACATAATATTAGAAAATTTAACCTAAGGTCATGATTCAAAAACAAGAACTGTCAGTCAATATACCATGTTTCAGAAACCAGGAAAGCCCAACAATTTCTATATAAATAACATATACAGAGTTCTGAATTAACCTTCCTTTAAAACCACGGCAAAGGTAGCTAATTTCCCAAAGAGATAATTGTAATTCGCAATAACAATTTTACATCTTGAAAAGTAAATTTACACTTCGTATCAAAAGGTTTATACATTTGCACCGCTAAAACAATTTTTATGCTTTCATTCGACAATACTGAAATAGCGTTTCGCTATAAAACCAATTCTGACCTCAGGCGGGCACGTATCCTTTTCAGTACCATAGCCAATCCGGGACTTGTAAATATTGGGAAATCCCTGACTTATTTTGCCCTTAAAACCCATCTGCCTATTTCATGGGTAATAAAGCCGACACTCTACAAACACTTTGTGGGAGGTGAAACCCTTGAAGAATGTGAAAAAACAGTAAGGCTACTGAGTAAATACAAGTTAAAGTCAATACTCGACTATTCCGTTGAGGGTGGTTTAGACCATGAAACTATGCAACGAACCCTTGACGAAACACTTCGTTCAGTAGTAAATGCAGGCAGGCATCCTGATATTCCTTTCTCTGTATTTAAACCTACAGCCTTTGCGTCGCAGCAAGTTCTCACCCTTGCTTCGGAAAATAAACCTGTTGCCGATGAAACTGCTAAGGCTATTCAGTTTTTCAAAGACAGTGTAGAGAAACTTTCGAAAACAGCTTTCGAAAATGATATTCCCATTATGATTGATGCCGAAGACTCGTGGTATCAGCCATTCGTTGACCAGGTAGTAACCGAAATGATGGAGAAATACAATAAAAATAAAGCCATAGTTTACAATACATTACAGATGTACCGCATTGACAGGCTTGACTTTTTAAAAGAATCATTGCGCAAAGCCGAGAAAGGAAATTATTACCTTGGAATCAAATTCGTTCGGGGAGCCTATATGGAGAAAGAGCGTCTGCGTGCTTCAGAAAATGGTTATCCCTCTCCTATTCAGCCGGATAAAGATGCTACCGATAAAAATTATGATGCCGGCGTTGCTTATACACTTGAGCACCTCGACAGGATTTCAGTTTTCAGCGGATCGCATAACGAATACAGCAACCGTTTACTCACCGAACTTATGGAAAACAAAGGGCTTGCACCTAATGACAGTCGCATATGGTTTTCGCAGCTTTATGGTATGAGCGATCATATCAGTTTTAACCTTGCTGATGAAGGCTATAACGTAACTAAATACATTCCATATGGACCGGTTAGAAACATTTTACCATACCTGATCCGCCGTGCCGAGGAAAATACATCGATCGCCGGACAAACCGGTCGTGAACTTAGTTTACTTAAACAGGAGCGCCTCCGACGTAAGAAAAGTAAATAATACAAAATTCAGAGAATATATATAGCCACAATCTTAAATGCTGTGGCTATTTTTTTGACCAGATTTTTTAATACAACCATTGCTTCTCTTTTTAAACGGAGTTGCTTATGTAATGCGGAAATAGTTTAATTTTATCCGCGACAGCTCACCAATAAAGCCATCACATTCAAAAAAAGGATGAAATACATTATTCCACTATTTTTCACTTTTCTGTTTGTTTTTTCAACAATCAACGATTCTGTCGCGCAATTATCCAGTTTTGTAACGCATTACACACGAAGCCAATATGCTGCAGGTAGTCAGAACTGGTCGATTGATATGGATAAGCAAGGCTTTGTTTATTCAGCCAATAATAGCGGGCTGATGAAATATGACGGTATAAAGTGGAGAGTATTCCCTATGCCGGCGAGTAAAATTGCCCGCTCGGTACTGGTCGGTAATGATGATCGTATTTATACCGGAGCTATTGAAGAATTTGGTTATTGGACAAAAGACTCATTAAAAGGATTAATTTACACTTCCTTAGTCCCTCTGTTAAAAAACTTTAATCTGCACAATCATGAAATCTGGAAGATTGTTCAGTCACAGGATAAAGTTTATTTCCAGGGTTTCTCGTGTTTGTTTGTTTATGATCAGCATACAGTAAAATCGATAAAACTGCCTGGCACTATTGTTTTTCTGTTGAAAGCAGGAGACCGGCTTTTTACACATGCTGTAAATGGCGATTTGTATGAAGTTAAAAATGACAGACTTGTCCAGCTCGATTTCAGCAAAACCCTTTACGGAACTGAGGTAAAAGCAATATTGCCATTTAAAGAAGGTTCATTTCTGATTGGCACTTCATCAAAAGGTGTATTTGTTTTCGACAAAAATGGAATCAAACCGTGGAATGTACCAGCCAATCCTTTGTTGAAAGAGTTCCAGATAAACAATGGTATAATTTTCGGCAATAAAATAGTATTCGGAACAATTGTTAAGGGATTATTTATTCTTGATTTTGATGGTAATATATCAGACCATCTTTATAGTGAAAATGAATTGCAGAATAATACGGTACTTTCACTTTGTAATGATAACAATCAAAGTATCTGGGTAGGTCTTGATAATGGGATTGATAACGTTTCATTTAATAATCCCATTGATATTTACCCAAAAAGGAATGAAGCGTTAGGAACAGTTTATACTGCGGCTCTTCGGGATAATATACTTTATGTTGGAACAAACCGTGGAATTTTCACTTTTTTGAAGGATGGTAACAGGTTTTCCTATAATGGATTTCTCCAGAATTCGCAAGGACAGGTATGGCAATTAAAGGTTATTGACGGGACATTATTCTGCGGCCATACAAACGGAACTTATATAATTGAGAAAAATACTCTGAAACAAATCTATAATGTCAGCGGAGGCTACATGTTACAGAAGTTTATGGTTAAAGGTGAAGAATATCTGCTTGAAAGCACATATACCAGCCTGGTGATCTATAAAAAATCAGGAAATACATGGGTTTTCAGCCACCAGATTGAGGGATTTCTGGAACCGGCCCGGTTTATTGAAGTTGATCACCTGGGTAATATATGGATCGCTCATTCAGTTAAAGGATTGTATCGGCTCCGATTAAATGATTCCCTAAACAGAGTATCTGAAAAGCAAATTTTCACTCAGAAGGATGGTCTTCCTTCAAACACAAATATCAGGGTATTTAAAATTGCAAACCGGGTGGTTTTTTCAAACAGCGAACAACTTTTTACATGGGATGATCTGAAACAAAAGATTATCCCGTATACAGAAATGAACAATAAATTACAAGGTTTTGAAGCAGCGGTTTCAATAACACCTGTTGATGAAAATATATACTGGTTTGCCACTAAAACTGAAGCTGCACTGTTTAATCTTAAAGAGAATAATCCGGTAATGTTATATCGCCTCATTTATAACCAATATAACCTCTCCCTGGTTGATAATTATGAAAATATTGTCCCTCTTACAGATAAACTGCATCTGATATGCCTTGACAATGGATTTGCTATTTTTAATAAGGATGCAGTATTCCAATCAGAGACCAGTGCATCAAAACTCGTTATCCGGGATGTTGTATGCTGGGATGCAACAGAGAACATACTTAATCTGGATCCGTCAGGAAATCCTGTGTCAGTGAGAAATGCATACAATAACATTTCAATTTCATTCTCTACGCTTCAAAACCCATGTTCACGGAAACTGTATCAATTTAAACTCGAAGGTATTGACAAGGATTGGAGTCAATGGACGGAATCAGCAGAGGCTAAGTATACACGCTTACCGGTTGGCAATTATAAATTCAACGTTCGCACATTAAATGCAAACGGAACAATAGCTAAGCCGGTTGTTTTGAAATTTAATGTTAAACCGGCGTGGTATGCTTCATTTATGGCCTTGATACTATATATATTTATAGGGTTGGGTGGTGTATTAGCAAGCCAGTATTTTTATCACAAACGCCTGGCAAAACACCATGAGCGCCTGCATCAGATTGCCAATGAAAAACGGATAGTGGAAAAACAAAATTCGGAGCAAGAAATTACAAAACTTCAGAACGAGAAACTCCAATCGGAGATTTCGCATAAAAATATGCAACTGGCTGATTCAACCTTATCAATTATCCGAAAAAATGAGGTCCTGATTGAAATAAAAGATGAATTGGAAAAACAGAAAGAAGAACTTGGGCCGCGGTACCCGGCACGTTACCTCCAGCGTTTGACAACTTTGATAGATAAAAATATCTCGAATGATAACGACTGGGAAATTTTTGAGGCATTATTTGATCAGGCGCACGAGAACTTTTTCAAGCGCTTGAAGCTTTCATTTCCTGATCTTACCCAGAGTGATCTGAAGCTTTGTGCATATCTCAAACTGAATCTCTCATCAAAAGAAATAGCTCCCTTGCTTAATATAAGTATCCGGGGAGTTGAAATCCGCAGATACAGGCTCCGAAAACGTCTTGTACTTTCAACGGATGAGAACCTGGTTGAATTTATAATGAAATTTTAACACTGCCTGAAAAATCCCAACAAATGTCTTGTAATGAATATATTTATACTGAAATACGGCATTTTTATATCTAATTTCAATTTTTACAAATTGTATTAAATTATTGGTTGAATTGCCTATTTAATAAGCAGAATTGTTTCGAATATCACTATTCGTTTACTTCATCTTTGCTTTTCTAGAATTAAACATTTTGTTATATGCTAATTACAGTAACATATTGTTAATTACTGATTTAAATACTGAACATTAGCCTTTGATGTATTGTTGTATAGTAGTTGAAAATATGCTTCAAAAGCATGTAGTAATCATGATGAAGATTTTAAAAAAAGATATTGGAAAATATCGGTGAAATTTGTAACTTTAAAGTTTTACATCCGATGACCGAAGTTTCATTAGAGAAATTAAGATTGTGTAAAATCATGTTAATATATATCTGGTCGCATAGTCCGTTAAATAGTCTGTAAATAATAATATCTACCTTTTATGAAACAATCTCTAAAAACATGCCGATTGATCTCAGTTACAAGGGCCTTTCTCATAGTATTTTTATTTACTACTGGGGCTGCACCTCGGTTATTTGCACAGACCCGCAGTATTACCGGTATAGTTACTGATGCCGACACTAAAGAGACTCTACCCGGAGCATCAGTAGTAATTAAAGGTACCAGTAACGGAACCAGTACTGATATGAGCGGGAAATACACCGTAACGGTAAATCCGAATGAAGATACGCTTTTATTTTCTTTTATTGGTTATGAAAGCCAGGAAGTAAACATTGGAAAGTCGGAGGTGATAAATATTGAGCTTTCCATGAAGAAGACCACGCTTGACGAATTTGTTGTAGTTGGCTATGGGGTTCAGAAGAAAAGCGATATCACCGGTGCTACAATAAAAATAAAGGGTGATGAGTTGACCAAACAACCGGTTATGACCGCAGCTCAGGCAATGCAAGGGAAAGTATCAGGAGTTCAGATTATCAGCTCAGGAAGCCCGGGATCATCACCACAGATTAAAATCAGAGGGACTGGCACTATGTTAGGCGGAACCCATGTTTTATATGTTGTTGACGGTGTGCTTACTGACGACATTTCAAATATAAATATGTCGGATATTGTGGATATGAATATACTCAAAGATGCATCTTCTTCAGCTATTTACGGTTCAAGAGGTGCTAACGGCGTAGTTATAATTACAACAAAAAAAGGAAGCAGCGTCGACGGAAAACTTAAAATAAATTATACTGCAAATGTTGGTATAAGGCAGGCATCAAACCTGGTTAAAATGGCCAATGCTGATGAATACAAGAATTATCTGCAAGCCGCAACAGGATCGGTTCTCACCGGTACAACAGCAAATACTGACTGGTACAAAACCATTCTCCGCAATGCATTTGAGCAAAACCATAATTTATCCATCTCAGGAGGGAATAACAATACCACTTATTTTATAAGCGGCAGTTACCTAAACGATGAAGGTATCCTTATTGGAAACACATTTAAAAGGGTAACATTTCGGTCAAATCTTGATTTTAAAATTTCAAAATATATTAAAACCGGAATACAGGCCTCATTTGCCAATGCAATCAACGAAAATGGTTTCAACAATCTGGATATTGATGAAAACGGCAATATCGGAAGTGCATTCAATGATGCCTACCGCGCCACACCTACAGTAGAAGCTATGATAGGCGATAAGTACGGTAATGTTTCAGCCTATAACGGCCAGGTTGGTAATCCTTTACTGGATCTGAAAAATAACAGTGTACGAGTTTCAGTAAACCGTGTTCAGGGTGCAGGATATATTGATATCACTCCAATTCCTGATCTTACGTTTCATTCAGGAATCGGTGCAGACCTTGTTTTCAGGCAAGCTCGTCTCTATGATTATAAGTTTTTGAATGATGAAAGCACTTTTGATATAGCAGGCGGAAACCAGACGAATCCATTAAGTTATCTGGCCAATAAAAATGTGCAGAATTTCAAATGGTTATGGGACAATTATTTAACTTATGCCAAAGTGTTTGGGAAACACGACCTGAAAATTATGGCAGGTACTACTGCCGAAAAATTCCAGGAATCATGGTTGTATGGTTCACGTAAAGATGTGCCTGCTGATCCAAATCTGTGGTACATATACAACGGTCAAGCAAATAGCTCGCAAAATGATGGCAAAGGAGATATCTGGAGCCGGAATTCTTACATGGGAAGATTAAATTACGGATATAATGACAAATATCTATTGACAGCAACTATTCGTCGCGATGGAAGTTCAAGGTTTCCTGTAGCAAACAGGTGGGGTACATTCCCGTCAGTTGGGGTTGCCTGGAACATCAACAAAGAGGAATTTATGAAAATGCAGAAACTATTTAATGTTCTACGTGTCAGAGCTAGCTGGGGTGTAGTTGGTAACGACCAGATCCCCACCGATGCATTTTTGACCACCGTGATTCCCAACTTGGCTTATCCTTACGGAGCAAGTTCCACAGGAGCAACTAACGGAAGCCAGATCAACCAGATTAAAGATCCCAACATTAAATGGGAAAGCACTTCGGAATACGATTTTGCACTTGAATTTGAAATGCTTAACAACCGTTTGACAGGTGAAATAAACTATTATAACAAAAAAGTTGATAATGCATTAATTAATGTAAATATTCCCTCTACTGTCGGTGATGCTGATCACCAGATACTTACCAATGCAGCCTCAATTCAGAACAATGGATTAGAATTAATGCTTGGCTGGAAGAACAGGGTGAATGAAAAGTTTTCGTACAACTTGGGCGGAAATATAACCTTAAACAAAAACGAGGTGGTTGGATTGAACGGCGGCGAACCCATATGGGGTGGAAATATCGGGGCCGCACAAGGATTTACAACCTACACTGATAACAATCATGCTATTGGAAGTTTCTATGTCTTACGGGTTGACGGCGTTTTCCAAACTGACCAGGAGGTGTTGGATTACAAAAACAGCCAAGGCATTGTTATTCAGCCAACCGCTAAACCAGGTGATTTTAAATACTGGGACAAAAACGGAGATGGTAAAATTGATGACAAAGACAGGGAGTTTGCCGGTTCTTATCAACCAAAAGCTTATTTTGGTGTTAACTTCTCTGCTACCTATGTAAAATGGGATTTCAGTCTGGACTTATACGGAAATGTAGGTAACCAGGTTTATAACGGAAAACGCGCTGTCAGGATAAATGGTAAGGACAATATAGAATCCGCACTTGTTTATAACCGATGGAACGGTACAATTAATCCTAGCCAGGATCAACCGGGTGCAAACACAGGGAACCTGCTTGCTTCAAACTACTTCGTTGAATCAGGTAACTTTTTCCGGATAAATAATTTGACAGTCGGTTATAATGTTTCCGGAGATTTACTTAAGAAAATAAAAATCAGTAGTTTGCGAATTTATGCAACTTCTCAGAACTTGTTCACCCTTAAAAAATATTCTGGCTTTACAGCTGAATTAACCGGAAGTCCGCTTGATTCAGGAATCGAATTAAGTACCTATCCGACTACACGTACTGTTGCAATAGGTCTGAATGTTAATTTTTAATCTTAAATCAGGGAAACCATGAAAAAGATATATATTCTTCTTGTATCAATCGCAATGATTCTGGGTTCATGCTCTAAATCTTTCCTCGACGTACCAGTGCAGGGCGGTGCAACTACTTCTTCCGATCCTGACCTAGCTCAGAAATTAGTTACCGGTACCTATAACAGTCTTCTACAGGGTGACTCATGGGGTTCAGGTGATGTTCACGGCTTTGCTTTCGTCTCGGTAACTGACATTGCTTCAGATGATGCAGATAAAGGCAGCACTTCTGATGATCAGAAAGTACCCGTAGGCGATATTGATGATTTCAATACTACCCCCACTAATAAATTTGCAGAAACTCTCTGGAGCGGTCATTATAATTCCATTGGAACTGCCAACCAGGCATTACTTGCTTTAAGTTCTGCAGCCATAAGCGATCAAACCAAGAGACAATTGATAGCTGAAGTCAGATTTTTACGTGGATATCTTTATTTTAACCTTGTTCGCATGTATGGCGATGTTCCTTTGGTATTGAGGGTACCGAAAGATCAGAAAGATGCAAATGACGATCCTGCTTTTCAGACCCGCGCCGACAAGCAAATTGTTTATGATACCATTATCGCTGATTTGATGTATGCTGCTGATAATTTACCTCTTAAATCAGCATATGCTGTCGGTCATGCCAATAAAGGCGCTGCTGAATCACTATTGGCTAAAGTATATATGTATCAGCAAAACTGGCAGAAAGTTTACGACCTCACTCAAAGCGTTATAACTTCAAAACAATATTCTCTTGTAGATTACAACGAGTTGTGGCGTCAGAAAGGTGACAATTGTGCTGAATCTATTTTCGAGATTGAAACAGGAAGTTATGATAATTCCAACCTGGGTGTAAGCAATTATACTGTTAGCCAGGGCGTTAGAGTAGGTGGACTTGGCGGGTGGAACGACCTGGGATGGGGGTTCTGCGATCCTTCGCAGGATTTAATTAATGCATATGAACCCGGAGACATCCGTAAGGATGCCACTATAATTTCTATCGATAATTCAGGAACACATAAAGGAACGACTTTATGGGACGGGTTCCGGATTCCCAGCTCCGATTCGGTGCAAAATCTCTATTATAACTACAAAGCATACACCAGCGTATCAAAAGAAACATTTGCCAATCCTGACGACAAGGACAGACCACGCAACATTAAGATACTGCGTTATGCTGATGTGTTGTTAATGAATGCGGAAGCAGCAAGCCACTTGGGAGAGGATGCGAACACTCCTTTAAATCTGGTTCGGGTTCGCGCAGGTTTACTTCCGGTACCTGCAACGATTGAGGCAATCTGGAAAGAGCGCAGGGTTGAACTGGCTCTTGAACATGACCGTTTCTGGGATCTGGTTCGCCAGGGCAGAGCAGCCCAGGTGCTGAATGCTACCGGAAAACATTTTGTTACCGGCAAAAACGAATTGTTGCCTGTGCCTAATTCTCAGATACAATTGAGTGGTGGAAGGTTAACACAAAATCCCGGATTTAACTAATACAACCTTTTGTCAACAAATTGGCCCTTTATTACAATTGATTTCTCTAAATCTAAAACCTCAATCCAATAATTATTAATCCTAAATCCAATTACAAAATGAAACAAAAAACAAAAATCTCTATGTTCTTATCGGTACTTCTTGTACTTGGTATGATTACCATCGATTCATGCAAAAAGACTGAATCTCTTCCGCAGATTAATGGTTACGACAATTCCGACCAGGTTGGTGCTACATACTTAAAAGCCCACTGGACATTTGACGACACCTACAATGAAGCTATCTCGAGTACTGCGCCATCCAACAAATACGGAACGTATGCATTTACTACTGGTCAGATAGGTAAAGCTTTGGATCTGAATGCAGGAACCTTGGTTTATCCGTCAATTGCCAATATCGGTGGAGCCAATTCCTTATCAGCTTTCACTGTTAGTTTGTGGGTAAACGTTAAAGGCACACAGGGCGGAACTGGTGCTTTTACAAGTTTCTTCGGAATTATTCCTACAACCGTTGCTGACATCTGGGGTAATGTAATGGCTCTTGCTGAAACAGCTAGACATCCTGCAACTTCCGACACTCTTGAACTGAAAAGCTACCTGAATACAACTTTACCTGATAATACACAAAGCGGACAGGATAATGTTGCACAAAAAAACGATGTTAACGTAGGCCAATATTTCAAAGGTGCCAATAAATGGTCACTGATGACAATGACCTGGGATGGTGCAACACACAAATTTACACTTTATGGTAATGGTGTATCAGTTGGTGCATGGACTGACAGAGGTACAACTCCAGCTCTTGTAATGAGGACTCCTTGCCAGGCAGTATTTGGAAGCCTTGCGGCATCTGATATAGGATTTGCAAATGCTGGTGTAAGAGGTGACTGGTATCCGATGGCTACTGCAAAAATTGATGATGTAAGGGTCTTCAATACTGTTTTATCACAAACAGAAATTACGGCATTATATAATCTTGGAGTAGCAGGAAGATAAGCAGTTTCCGTTCAAGGATTAATGCGTATCTAGGCTTTTATAGTCATCATAATCTATGTCAGAGAACTCAAATGGCTAGGTCATTAAATGACTACAAAACAAAAGAGCTTAGAATTGTCTAAGCTCTTTTGTTTTTAGCTTCATCAAAAAACCGTACAAATAATTCCGTACTTATTCTCATTTAATGATACAAAGACTCTTTATCGTACTTATACTTCTTTCCACATTATCATGTAAGAAGGAGAATAATCCCCAACCAGTTACGGAACCATTCTCCATTACTAATGTTGTAATCAATGGTAAACAGGGTACAACTTCATTTACAAATATTTCTTCACCGGTTGAGTGTAAAATTAAATTCTCAGCTCCTGTTGATACTTCAACAATCAGAAATTCAATATTTTTCACTTCAGAGGCAGGGAATTCAATACCTGTTATATTTGCTACTGAGAATGGCGATACTACCATCAGCTTGTTAAACATTCAAACGTTAAATCCTCTTTCGATTTATTATATTTCAATCAGGAACAACCTGACTTCCAAAAGCGGGGCAAATATGGCAGTTGATTATGTTATTAAATTAAAAACATCAATTGATACAACAGATAAATTCCCCAGGATCAGTGATGAACAACTTCTTCAATTGATCCAGGAAAAGACATTCAGATACTTTTACGACTTTGCCCAGCCATCAAGTGGTATGGCTCGCGAACGAAATAATTCCGGTGACCTTGTTACTACCGGTGGTTCCGGGTTCGGACTTATGGCGTTGGTTGTTGGCATGGACAGAAATTTTATTACGAGGAACGAAGGCCTTACCCGCCTGTCTAAAATTGTAACTTTCCTCGAAACGTGCGACCGTTTTCATGGCGCATGGCCTCACTGGATAAACGGAGCTACCGGCAAAACGATTCTATTCAGCACAAAAGATAATGGTGCTGACCTGGTAGAGACTTCATTTTTGGTAGAGGGATTAATAACCGTGAGGCAGTACCTGAAAATTGATCAGCCTGAAGAAAATGTATTGATCAACCGGATTAATGCATTGGTAAATGCTGTGGAATACGACTGGTTTACACGTGGAGGACAGAGTGTGCTCTACTGGCATTGGTCACCTGATTATGCATGGGATATGAATATGCAAATCAGGGGATGGGACGAGGCATTAATGGTTTATGTAGCAGCAGCTTCATCAGCATCGCACAGTATCAGCAAGAATGTATATGATGATGGTTGGGCCGGTAACGGTTCCATCCGCAATAATAAAACCTTTTACGGATATGTTCTGCCGCTTGGTTATGATTATGGTGGGCCTCTGTTTTTTGCCCATTATTCATTTCTGGGATTAAATCCAAATAATCTGAAAGATACATATGCTGACTACTGGCAACAAAATGTCAACCACACGCTCATCAATTATTCCTATTGTGTGGCAAATCCGCAACATTTCTATGGCTATTCCCCTGATTGCTGGGGATTAACAGCAAGCGACGATCCTTGGGGATACAGTGCACATTCACCTACCAACGACAAAGGAGTGATTTCGCCTACAGCGGCAATATCATCACTCCCTTATGCTCACGAACAGTCAATGCGCGCAATCCGCTATTTCTATTATAAGCTCGGTGACAAACTCTGGGGTACCTATGGATTTTATGATGCCTTCAGTCTGCAAGAAGGCTGGTTTGCAAGCTCTTACCTTGCCATTGACCAGGGACCGGAAATAGTTATGATTGAAAATTACCGCACAGGACTGATCTGGAATTTATTTATGTCGGCACCTGAAGTACAATCAGGTCTCACAAAATTGGGTTTCACCTATTAAAAAAGCCTGAATCAGTTGTACAAAAATCTCTCTTTATTTGGGTTAGGATATTTTTATAAATCCGGCAACTCAGAACAAGAATTAATTTTTAAGGAGGAAAACGAAATGAAAAACCTGATAAAGCTCAGCAACTTACTATTACTTGCTCTTTTCATTAGTGTTTCAGGTTGTGCTCAGTCGCAGCATCAGGCATTCAAATCCTACGGAAAAATTAATTATCCCGCTACACATGATGAAATAACCATGCTCGATTCCATCCAGCATAAGACTTTTCTATATTTTTTAAATGAACACAGTCCTGACAAGGGAATTGTAAAGGACCGAGCTGCGGCATGGGCTCCTGCAAGCATAGCAGCAACTGGGTTCGGAATCCCTTCCTTTGCTATTGGGGTTGAAAGAAAATGGATCAAACGTGAACAAGCAGCTGATATTACATTGAATATCCTGAAATTCTTTGCCAATTCTGCCCAGAATACGGATACCAATTCAACCGGATATAAAGGATTTTATTACCATTTCCTGCGAATGAATTCCGGCACACGCGAATGGAAATGTGAGCTTTCCTCTATCGATACAGGCATTTTGATGATGGGAATTCTGTTTGCCCGGAATTATTATAATCTTGATAATGAAACAGAGGAACAGATTCGTTCGCTGGCAGCCACTTTGCTTGGACGTATGGACTGGAAGTTCATGCAGATGTCGGCAACAGCCAAACATCCTAATGCAATATCCATGGCATGGACCCCGGAAAAAGGATTGCAGGATTTCGGCTGGAGCGGTTACAACGAAGGACTTTTTCTTTATATCCTTGCTGCCGGAACCGGCATGGAAGATGTGAACCGGAGTTATGATTCTTGGTTATCAACTTATAATTGGGAAACGCCCTATAAAGATCTTTCACACGTTATCTTCCCTCCTTTATTCGGGCACCAATTTTCGCAGGCATTCATTGATTTCCGTGGCCTTGGCGATAAATACATGAAGGAAAAAGGAATCGACTACTTCGAAAACTCAAGGCGAGCCACCTATGTACAACGACAATATGCAAGTGAAAATCCAAAAGGCTGGGTTGGTTATGATTCGCTTTGCTGGGGCATTACAGCATGCGACGGACCTGGTGGCGAGTACAATTTCGGAAACAAAGAATTTGAAGGTTATGCAGGCAGAGGTACCAGCGGACCTGATTTTACGATCGCTGAAGATGGCACGATTGCACCTTACGGCCCGCTTTCATCCTTGCCATTTGCTCCCGAAATTGTTTTCCCGACCATAAAATCGATGAATGAAAAGTATGGTTCAAAAATATGGGGTAAATATGGTTATTACGATTCATTCAATCTTACAGCGAAATGGGTAGATAATGACTTCCTCGGCATAGATGAAGGCCCGATGCTTATTATGATTGAAAATTTCAGGACAGGGCTGGTATGGAATTATGTGATGAAAGATCCTGTTATCCAGAAAGGATTGACGAAACTTGGTTTTGCATACATAAAATAAATTTGTCCTGGCTATGAAAAATTTCTTATTCAAGAGCATCATGGCAATCCTATTGGTACTCTCAAATACTCTTGTTCTGGCTCAGATTAAAACACTGGACGACTTCGAAACTAAAAATGGCTGGAATTTTATTCAATCCGATGGCGTAAATCTCAACTTATCCACCGAAAAAGGATTAACCGGCAATGCAATCCGTTTTGATTATGATTTCACCCATGGAACCGGATATGGCGGCATACAGAAACTCTTTCCGATTGATCTTCCGGATAATTACGAATTCACCTTTTATTTAAAGGCTGATTCACCTGCCAACAACCTGGAAATCAAATTTATCGACAGCACAGGCAATAATGTATGGTGGGTGAGCAATCGAAATTATGATTTCCCCCATGAATGGAAAAAGATCACCATCAAAAAACTGCATATCAGTTTTGCCTGGGGTCCGACAAGCGATAAAGACCTGAAACGAATTGACCGGATTGAATTCACAATAGCATCCTTTGTTGGCGGTAAGGGTACCATCTGGCTTGATAATCTGAAATTTGAAAAGCTTCCGCCCGAAACGCATTCCTATCCGGAACCTTTGATTAAAGCTACATCATCGGCAAAAAACCATCCTTCAGTTCTTTTGACTGATAATTCAAATGAAACTTACTGGCAAAGCAAAGGAGTTAAAAGTCAGAATTTGGTTGTTGATTTTAAAACCCGCAGGGAATTTGGCGGATTGCAGATCAACTGGTTGAAAGATAGTTACGCACAAAGTTTTGATATTCTTACATCAAACGATGGAAAGAATTGGGATAAAGCCTATACTGTTCAGTCCAACCAAAGTGATGTAAGTTTTATCAGGCTTCCTGAAGCCGAAGCTAAATTTATCAAGCTGAATTTCACCAAAGATAATACAGCTAAAGGAGTTGGTATCCGTGAAATCAAGTTCCTGGATATAAAAAATTCCCTGACCAAAAATGATTTCCTGATTTATAGTGCTAAAAATTCCCCTGTCGGAAACTTCCCCAGGTACTTCCTTGAACAGGCATCATATTGGACCATTACCGGTGTAAATAACGATATGAAGGAAGCCATGATCAACGAAGACGGGATGGTTGAAGTTGACAAAGCCCAATTCTCAATTGAGCCAATAATTAAAATAAGTGACTCAGTTTATAAATGGAGTAATGTAAAAGCCTTTCAAACTTTAGGATCTCCGGAAAATAAAAGGGAGTTTGTTTTTGTCCCGACAGTAACATGGCAAATGAAAGATCTGAAATTCGAAACCAGAGTTACAGCAACCGGGGAGGCAAATAAAAATTCAAAACTTGATATTGGCTATTCCTTTAAAAATGAATCAGATAAACCAATAGATTTTGAGTTTTACCTGTTGATCAGGCCTTATCAGGTTGATCCCTATTACCAGTTCCTTAATCTTACCGGCGGCGCCGGGAAAATAAAATCCATCAAGGAGGAAGGCGGCAGCTATTTATCAGTAGATGATAAGGTTATACTCTTTCAAAAAAAATACGACAACTTCGGCGCAAGCAATTCGGATGAAGGAAACATTGTCGATATGGTTCGTAATGGGAAATTGCCTTCTAATAAATCAGTTGTTGATCAAAACAGCCTGGCGAACGGAGTGGTAAAATATTCTTTACATCTAAATCCCGGGGAACAAACCGAATTATTTGTTGCAGTTCCTTTTTATAGCAGAAACACTTCGGATGGTACACTCAGCATTGAAAATACAGCTGATAAATTTAACAAATCAATAGCCTTCTGGAAGTCAGAAGTTGATCATATCAGGTTTAACTTGCCTGCATCGGCCGACAGAATTGTAAATACATATAAATCAAACCTGGCTTACATTTTAGTAAACAAGGACAATGCAGGCATTCAGCCCGGCTCGCGATCGTATGAGCGCAGCTGGATCCGCGACGGCGCCCTGACATCATCGGCACTTCTGAAATCCGGTATTGTAACCGAAGTAAAAGATTTTATAAACTGGTACACATCGTTCCAATATGAAAATGGTAAAGTCCCTTGTGTAGTTGATCACCGCGGTCCCGATCCGGTTCCCGAAAATGACAGCCACGGGGAAATGATTTACCTGCTTCGCGAATATTTCAACTTTACGCACGACACTACCTTCCTGAAATCGAAAAATGAAAATGTGCTGAAAGCAGTTGATTACATCGAATCATTGATAGCCCAGCGATCAACCAAAGAGTTTAAAAACGGAAATGACAGTATGCGTGCTTTTTACGGCCTGGTTCCCGAATCTATAAGCCATGAAGGATATTCAGCCAAACCCATGCACTCGTACTGGGACGATTTCTTTACTTTGAAAGGTTTGAAGGACGCAACCGAAATACAGAAAATACTGGGTGAGACAGCAAATTATGAACGGATTAAGAATATCCGGGATACGTTCAGCGAAAACCTTTACAATTCACTGGATCTAGCTATGAAGTTGAGAAAAATCGATTACCTACCAGGATGCGTGGAACTTGGCGATTTTGATGCAACATCAACAACAATTGCATTAACGCCCTGTAACGAACTGAACAACCTTCCAAAACCGCAGGTTTACAACACATTCGACAAATATTACGAGTTTTTCAAAAACCGAAGAGACGGCAAATTGGATTGGGTTAATTACACTCCATATGAAAACCGGCTGATCGGATCATTTATTATACTCGACGAACCGGAACGGGCCCACGAACTGATAAAATTTTTCCTGAACGATCAGCGCCCGCAAGGTTGGAACGATTGGGCAGAAGTAGTGTGGAAAGAATACCGGCATCCGGGCTATGTAGGCGACATGCCGCATACATGGGTTGGCAGCGATTTTATTAATGCCATCCGCTCCATGTTTGTTTACGAAAATGAATGGGACCAATCACTTGTATTGGCTTCAGCCCTTTACCAGGACTGGATTGATGCGCCCGAGGGAATGTCAGTCGGGAATCTGCCAACCTATTATGGAGAGATTTCATATTCCATAAAAAAGGAAAGCGACAAGTATCGCTTTTCAATACAAGGCGACCTGAAACTTCCGGCTAACGGCATGAAGATCAAAAACTTCAATGGGTCCAAACTCCCTGTAAAAGTAACCGTAAACGGAAATGATATAAAAGACTTTAACGATAAGGAAATTACGGTAAAAGAAATTCCGGCAGAAGTTGTTATTTATTATTAGCCATTGTTCAGGATGTTAATTGAATCAGTATAAATCCAGGGTTCCTTTATGAAAGAAAAGTTACAAAACTCAGATCAAAGCACAAAATCAGAAGACCATATCCCCTTTTCACAGTTAGCGGCTTATGGTGCCGGTGGTATTATCCCTATTGCCCTGTTCAATGTAGCCGGCATATTAGTTGGTCTGATGGGAAATATCAGCCTAGGACTCAGTGCTTTCTGGCTGGGGGTTATCCTGATTATTCCACGTTTGTGGGATGCCGTTTCCGATCCGATTATAGGCCATCTTTCGGATAACACCCGAACCCGTTGGGGAAGGCGGCGTCCATACCTGCTCATAGGCGGAATATTGGTTGCCGTTACTTTTGTTGTGATGTGGTGGATTCCAAAAGGTGAAATGGTGCAGATCTGGTTCCCGACTGATACAAGCTACCATGCTTTTCAACTCGTTTATATCCTGATTACACTGCTCTTATTTTTTACTGCAGTAAATATCTTCGAAATTCCTCATGGCGCCCTTGGTATGGAAATGACAACCGATTCCCATGCCCGCACCCGCCTTTTCAGCGCTAAAAGCTTTGTGGGAAACCTGTTTGCCATGAGCACACCCTGGCTTTTCGCCATTGCCAGTATGGAGATTTTTAAAGGTCCCGGAGGTAACGAAGCCGATGGAATGCGCTATGTTTCCATCATGATTGCTGCCATATTAATCCCCCTATCGTTCTGGTGGTTTTTCAAATTACGTGAGCCTGGATTTAAAAAAGTTAAACAACAGGAAAAAACGAACTTTTGGAAAGACATGAAACTGGTTGTCTCAAACAGGAACTTCGTAATGCTTACTCTTACGGTATTTACCTTGGCCATGGGCTTTAACTTTGTGCAGTTGCTCGGCTCCTATATCCCTATTTTTTATGTTTTTGGCGGCGACAAAGTTGCCGGTGCCACCATGCTTGGAATAAACGGAACCGTTTGGGCTATTACAGGTGTGCTGGCCGTATTTCCCCTGAATTGGATAAGCCCTAAATTAGGTAAACGAAGCACCCTGATCATAGCAATGGTTCTGATGAGCGTGGCACAACTTTCAAAAATAGTTTGTTATAACCCTGAATATCCTTACTTAATCCTTATCCCCACAGTTTTACTTTCAGCTGGCATGTTGTTTTTCTTCACACTTGGGTCGTCAATGGTAGGGGATATTTGCGACGAAGATGAACTAAACACAGGAAAACGCTCCGAAGGTAGTTATTACGCTATTTTCTGGTGGTTTATAAAAATGGGAACTGCCTTTGCCAGTTTTGTTGCCGGTGCTCTGATTGTATTTACCATGTTTGATGCAGCACAGGTTACTAAAGTTGATAGTTTGCAGGGTAATGTCAGGGAATTGCGGAATAAAGTTCTGATCTGGAATGGTGATGAAGGCTTCAAAGGCTCAACAGCATCATTGCTCAAAACCACAAAAGAACAATGTAAAGACGCTTTGGATGAGTCAAAAATTTATGTTGCATTTCTTGAAAAAGAATCTGTAAAAAAAGATAATGAGGCAAATCAGAATATTCCTGCATACCAAAGTGACAGGAAATCAGCCTTAAAGAATGCGTTATCCGTTTCAAAGTCAACAGTTGAGGGGCTGGAACTCATTCAGTCGCGCCTTGGTGCACTCGGATCTAATCCACAGGACTCAGTGGTTATTAAACTTGCGAAAGAAGCGGTTGCTCTTACACTCCAGACTAATTTTGAAAAGGCGAAGGTGACTTCATTCGAACTTTTATCACACCTGGAATCAAAAGCCATGGTACCCAAAATGATTAAAAAGGAGGAAACTGATAAGCACTACGCTCAAATCATGAGAGAAATTAAAGGGGTTGAAGATCAGATTTCTAAAATTCAGACAAGCTCATCATTGGCATCCCTGGATAAAGATCTTGGAAGTATCGAAGAAGCCATTATGCCACTCACACAACAGACCCCTTATACGCTGTTGATGATGCGTATTGTCGAAATCGGTCTGCCATTCCTGTTGAGTTTGCTATCCATTTTCCTCGTGCTTAAATATACACTTACTGAGAAACGATCATACGAAATAAAAGAGATTCTGAAGAAAAGAAAT
>JBBQGD010000019.1:0-30154 GCA_038322655.1 Bacteroidales bacterium
GGCTGCGGGAATATGTAATCCAACGGCTATCGGGCGACCAGTTACAATCACGGAATTCTGATTCTTTCGATTTTTCAATCAGGGTGACTTTTTTTGTATCAATATCAACGAATTGCAGGCGATTCATTTTGTCGCTCCATATTATTTTTTTGCTGTCGGGCGACCATTGAATGGTAAATTTATATGTATCGCCCCCTGAAGTAAGTTTAACGGCTGGTTCGCTTCCATCCTGTCTTACAATGTATATTTCATATTCACCGCTTGCATCACTTAAATAAGCAATCCATTTACCATCCGGTGACCAGACTCCTTCACGATCGTTCGCATTGCTGCTTGAGGTGAGATTACGCGTTATTCCTTCTTTCACAGGAACACTATAAATATCTCCTCTGGCTGTAACCACAATCCGGTTGCCATCAGGCGAAGGATTTACTGATCCCATAAAGCGTGTAGCGTCTTTCAGTTCATTTCGGGCAGTATTCTGATCATCAGCAATCTGAACTGTAACTTTCGTTGTTGTCTGGGTCTGAATATCAAAAATATAAATATAGCCGCCGTTCTCGTATATTATCCTGTTATCGCCGGCCGACGGAAATTTAATGTCGTACTCTGTGTAATTGGTTACTTTGCGAGTTTGGTTTGTTTTCAGGTTATAACAGAAAAGGTTCATTGTGCGATCTCGGTCGGAACAGAAATAAATTTCATCACCAAACCACATGGGAAAAATTTCCTGGGAAATTGTACTAGTGATATTTCGTGTGATTTTTGTTGCAAAATCATGGATCCATATATCATCTGCCATTCCACCTTTATAATATTTCCAGGTACGGAATTCGCGGAAAACCCTATTATAGGCAAGTTGCTGGCCATCAGGTGAATATGAGCAGAAGCCACCGGCTGGTAACGGAAGTTCTGTTGACATGCCTCCGGTTACCGGAACCGTAAAAAGCTGGCCAATAAAGTCATTGAATGTTTGCTTCCGTGAACGGTAAATAATGTTTTTGCCATCAGGTGTCCATCCCATAACAATATTGTTGGGACCCATCCTGTCGCTTATTTCATCACGACTAAGCGTTGCTGTAATTGTTAGTCTTACCGGAACACCACCCTCAGCAGGCATGGTATAAACTTCGGTATTACCATCATACTGCGCAGTGAAAGCAATTGTTTTTCCATCAGGTGAAAAGTGTGAAAACATCTCATATCCAGCATCGGTTGTAAGTTTGCGAGCTATCCCGCCACTAACAGGAACGGTATATAAGTCGCCTGCATAGGAAAAAATAACCTGGTTGCCGTGAACTGTCGGAAAACGCAGTAATCGGGCTTGATCCTGTGCAAGCAGTAAGGCTGGAAGAGTGATTAGCAATGCGCAAAAAATAAAATTACGAAATAGTTGGTTCATCAGTATGAAGTTTTAAGTTAAGTAGCAACAAAGTTAAAAAAACACCTTATAAATCATAAAATAAAACTGAGAAAAGTTTTGAACGTAATTTTGGATAAATATGCGAATCAAGGGTTGGAGTGAAATAGCCACGAAGTGGCTAAACAACAATAACCGTGGGTGCAACCCACGGTTATTAATCGACTTAGCAGGATCAGCCACGAAGTGGTTGAACAGAATTATGCTGAATTCAACCCCTTCAGGGCTGACTCTTTCCTTTCATTGTTAACCGTGGGTTGCACCCACGGTTATTTAAGTGTAGCCCTTTCAGGGCTTTGCGAAAATATAGAAATAGATTTAACCCTTGATTCGCATTAAATATTTATGTTTACAAGGTATGCAGCTGAATAAAAATACTAATTTAGCATCCTGGTAATAATGTGTGAATATGGATCTTTTTGCTTCGGAATCCTGGTATTTTACCTGGATTCTGTTACCGGTATTAATATTCATTGCCCGTATTCTTGATCAGAGTATAGGTACAATGAGGCTTATCTTTCTTTCGAAAGGTATGAGGCATATTGCGCCTGTTCTTGGCTTTTTTGAGGTGATAATATGGCTGCTTGCAATTGGACAAATTATGCAGCACCTCAATAACTGGCTTTGTTATGTTGCCTATGGCGCAGGGTTTGCCATGGGAAATTTTATAGGGATTACACTCGAAGAAAGGCTATCGATTGGGACTTCTATTATAAGGGTAATTTTGCCGGGTCAGGCGTCTGAACTTATTAATGCATTAAAATTACAGGATTTCGGACTAACCTTACTGGATGCCGATGGGGCCAAGGGTAAAGTTAAGATACTCTTTTCGATAATACGGCGTAAGGAAATCCCGGTTTTCCTGAATACACTTCATTTATACCATCCTTCGGCTTTTTATACAATCGAAGATGTGAGAGCTACAAAAGAAGGCGTCTTTAAGCAAGTTGGGGATAAATCCCTTTCGGAAGGAATAGCTTCAATGCTTAAAAAATCGAAATAGAAAATGGAGATGTAAATAGCAAATAGCAAATACTAGGCATAAATTATGCTTTTCATGCTCAATTGTAATTTTAAAAATCTGAATTAGCTTAGCTAAAATGCTGTTATTCTGAAATAAACCAATATTATTCATACTTACATTTAATCACAATGAAAAATAAAAAAATCGGTTTTAATTCCAAACTTATCCATGGCGGAGAGTTTAATGATGCATACGGAAGTGCAACAGTCCCCATTTACCAGACATCAACTTTTAAATTCGACAGCGCCGAGCATGGTGCGGCATGCTTTGCCGGCGAAAGTGATGGTTATATCTATACCCGGATCGGTAATCCTACCATACATGCATTGGAAACCTTACTGGCGGAGCTGGAAAATGGATTTGGCGGAATTGCCACAAGTTCAGGCATGGGTGCAGTAAATACAGTTTATGGGGCAATGTTATCCCAGGGCGATCATGTAATCTGTTCAGCAGCTGTTTATGGACCTTCGCGCATTGTGTTGGAAACCTATTACAAAAAGTTTGGTATTGATGCCACATTTGTAAATACAGCTGATATCGAAGCAGTACGTAAAGCTATAAGGCCCGAAACCAAATTGCTGTACATCGAAACCCCCTCAAATCCAACGATGGAAATCACAGATCTGAAAGCATGTTGTGAGTTAGCCCACCTACATAATATCCCTGTTGCAGTCGACAATACATTTTGCAGCCCTTACCTGCAGCGTCCTCTCGAATTTGGAGCAGATATTGTATTGCATTCGCTTACCAAGTTCATAAACGGGCACGCTGATATTGTAGGTGGTGTTGTTATTGCAAAGGATGAAGCTGTTTATAAGAGACTGCGTTCAGTAATGATAACATTAGGATTTAATATGGATCCTCACCAGGCGTACCTTGTAATTCGTGGCGTCAAGACTTTGAGCATCCGTATCGACAGGGCCCAGGAATCAGCTGAGAAAATAGCCGTTTACCTGGAAAAACACCCGAAGGTTGCCTGGGTGAAATACCCCGGACTTGCATCACACCCGCAGCATGAGTTAGCTAAAAGACAAATGGACGGATTCGGAAGCATGTTGAGTTTTGAACTAAAGGGTGGAATTGAAGCAGGCAGAATACTGATGAATAGCGTACAAATGGCAATTCTTGCAGTATCATTGGGTGGAGTCGAAACATTGATACAGCATCCTGCCTCAATGACACACTCAAAAGTATCGGCAGAAGGCAAGGAAAAAGCCGGAATTACAGATGGGCTTGTCCGTTATTCAGTTGGTATTGAAGATGTAGCTGATTTAATTGCCGATCTTGATCAGGCACTGGAAAATGTATAAATTAAAAGGCCTTTTGTAAGGACACTGTATGTGTTTGTTGGAAGAATAAATCCGGCCCTTGCGCCGGATTTTCTTATATTTGTACTTTTAATAATTTCATGTAAAGCATGAAAAAGGCTAGTTTCATATTGTTATTTTTTATTTGCCTGATTACTGTCAGCGCGCAAAAGGTTGCCGTTGTGTTAAGTGGTGGCGGAGCTAAGGGTGTTACACATATAGGAGTTTTGCAGGCACTGGAAGAAAATGGCATCCCGATAGACTATATTGCAGGTACATCCATGGGGGCAATAATAGGTGGATTGTATGCATCAGGCTATTCACCCGCCCAGATGCTTCAAATCATCAACTCCGAAGAGTTTACCAAATGGATATCAGGAAAACTCGATGAACAATATACTTATTTCTTCAGAAAAGGTCAGCCAGATCCTTCATGGCTTAGTTTTAAATTTAAATATGATTCCACCTTACAGACTCAGTTACCCACAAATATTGTTTCACCTTTACGAATGGATTTTGCTTTTCTGGAACTGTTTTCAGAAGCATCAGCGGTTTCGGGATACGATTTCAATAAACTCATGGTGCCATTCCGATGTGTTGCTTCCGATATCCGGAATAACAGCCCCTATATTCTGAAACATGGAGATGTAGGAACTGCAATAAGGGCATCCATGACTTTCCCTTTTTATTTTAAGCCTATACGGATAAACGGACACCTGTTATTTGATGGAGGTATGTATAACAATTTCCCATCGGATGTAGTACTGGAAGATTTTTCACCCGATATTATCATAGGAAGTAAAGCAGCAGGTAATTATCCTCCACCCAACGAGGATGATGTGATTTCGCAGCTAAAAGCTATGTTGATGGATGAAACAAAGTATAATTTGTATTGTGATGCAAGTGTTCTTATTGAACCCAAGCTGGAAATTGTAAATCTTACAGATTTTTCACATACCGAAGCTTTCATTGACAGCGGCTACGTAGCAACCATGAGGATGATTCCGACAATCCGTCAGTTCGTACTCGATACTGTTACGCAGGCCATGCACGACAGCATCAGAAAACGCTTCAACGATCGAAAACCTGTAATTAGAGTTAATAGTATTGAAGTAAAAGGCCTTCAGCAAGGGCAAGCATTGTATGTTGCAAATGCAGTAATGGGACAGGTGAAAGATCACAAATCAGATTCAACTTACGCCCGCGAAATAAATCTTGATCATTTGAAATCGGGATATTTCAAAGTTGTAGGTGAGGATCGTTTAAAATCAGTCTTTCCGACCTTACATTATGATTCAGTTTCGCAGCGCTATAAATTTATTATCGATGCTAAGTACGAAAAAGAAATAAAAGCTGACTTTGGTGGGAGTTTATCGTCGAGTGGTACAAATGAAATCTTTCTGCAATTGAGATATGGTCTTTGGCGCAAGGTGGCGGCAAATGCTAAAGTAAGTGGGACATTCGGGCGTTTTTACAATTCGGCCTTGCTTGGAGGCAGGGTAGAGTTTCCTGGCAAAAAGCCTAAATATTTTGAAGCAGAATACACGTTTAATCAATTTAATTACTTCCGCACAACAACTTTCTTCTTTACCGATGCTACTCCTTCTTTTTTATACGAGAATAATAACTATGTCAGGCTTGATG
The DNA here is from genome assembly GCA_038322655.1 of Bacteroidales bacterium. Classification (GTDB taxonomy): domain Bacteria; phylum Bacteroidota; class Bacteroidia; order Bacteroidales; family UBA4417; genus UBA4417. The sequence goes on from JBBQGD010000019.1 coordinate 5,396, forward strand.
CAGGTTTCCCGGTAACATACAAAGGAAAACTGGAAACCGGGATCACCATGGGTTCAAACAGGGCTGATTATTTCCATACCAGTACGGCTACAAAAGAAGACAAAGAGGATAGAACTGTATTTAATTTTTATAGTCCATACATCGAACTGGAATTTAATACATTGAATCGTAAACAATATTCAAACCAGGGCTACAGGATATTTTCCTCGGTGCAATTTGTTGGAGGTCCCGAAAAACATACACCCGGCACAACATCAGTATTGCAAAGCAATTACAGCGATTACCATAACTATTTCATTGTAAGATTTAATTATGATAAATATTTTCGTCCTGGTTCAATGTACAAACCCGGAGTTAGCTTTGAATTACAGGCAAATACACTTACCCGCTTCAGAAATTATACATCAACAACGCTGTATATGCCTGCTTACGAACCATTATATGAAATGTCCACCATTTATCAGCCCGAATACAGGCCAGCAGGTTTCACCGCACTGGGAATGAGGAATATTTTTACAGTAAATAAAAATATGGATTTCCGTGTTGAAGGATTTGTAATGGCTCCTTTCCGTGAATTAAGCAGCAATAATTCTCAGCAGGTAGTTTATAGTGATCTTTTCCCGTCACTGCATTACGTACTGTCGGGGAGTTTTGTATATACTACACCGATAGGTCCTTTGTCAGCTTCCCTTAATTATTATGATATCCAGTCTCCGGTTTCCTTTTATATAAGTATCGGTTATATTATTTTTAACCGTTCTGCATTTTAAAATAAACAGCAAAGAATTTCCATCAACAAAACGATAATTGCTTTCGTGGAATCAAAATTTATTTTAATGACCTTCATAACGAAATGTTGTTAAATTTGCAGTCCCTTTAAATGTAAGGGAAATCTGATTTACTGCTTTTTTTCGAAAGAAAAACACACATACCTACCGCTGTTTCAGTGAAATGGCGGGTTTTATTTAATCCTGATCAATAGTTTAATTACTAACTCATTAACAGATGGAATCCACTAAACATCCCGATCAAAATCCTGAAAAAGCGTTATCGCTCAAACAGGAGGAGAATTCACAGCAGGAAAATGCTGCAAACACAGTTGAAGAAGAAACACCATCCTCAACCGAAAATTCAGTTGAAGAGACCGAAACTGAGGTAACCACCGAATCAGAAACAGCAACGGCTGAAATACAATCCGAGGCAGAGGAAGTTGCCGATCAAGTGGCTTTAGCTGAACCTGATGTGGTTTCAGAAGCAGAGGTTCCTCTGACAACCGAAGAAGTGGTTGCACCTGAAGTATTGGCCGAAGTTTCAGTAGAACCGGAAGTGAAAGTTGAAGTTATACCTGTGCCGGAACCAATAGCTGAACCTGAAAAAGTAATTCAGCCAGAAGTTAACGAAGTTGAAGCAGTAGTTGCTGAAGTAAAAGTAGTTTCGGAACCTGAAATTCCGGAAGAAACTGAGGAGTTGGTTGAGCCAGAAGTAGTAACCGGAGTTTCAGCTGAACCGGAAGTGAAAGTTGAAGTTGTACCTGAGCCAGAACCAATAGCTGAGCCGGAAATTGTAGTTCAGCCGGAAGTTAGCGAAGTTACAGAGATAGTTGCTAAGGTAAAAGTGGTTTCAAAGACCGATGTTGAAGAATCGGAAGATGAAGCTGATTCAGCCGAGGAAGCAATTGAAGAAGAAGTTGAAGCAGCAGAATCAGGTGAAATCGATTATGGCCATATGGACCGCGAACAACTGGTAGCACTTCTTGAAGAAACTGTGCAGAATGAGGATGTTAACGAAATAAAATCAAAAATCTCGCAGATTAAAGTAGCCTACCTGGCACTTACCAATAAGGAGCACCAGGAAATGTATCAAAATGCAGCTGAAAGTGAGGAGGCTGAAAGTGTTGAAACTGCTGATCCCCTTGAGGAACGTTTCAAAGCTGCATTTGGCATTTATAAACACAATAAATCACGTTTTGCTGAAGACCAGGAAAAAATTAAAATCAGCAACCTGGAAGCAAAGAAGAAAATTTTGGATGAGTTGAAAGTATTGATCAACTCGGAAGAAACACTCAAAAAAACCTACGACGAGTTCAAAACTTTACAGGATGAATGGAAACTCATTGGAATGGTACCCAAAGCCGAAGCCCAGGGTTTATGGCAGAATTATCATTTCCTGATTGAGAAATTTTTTGATAAGGTTAAAATCAATAAAGAACTTAAAGACCTTGATCTACGTAAAAACCTGGAACGTAAAATTGAGTTATGCGAAAAAGCGGAAGAGCTTGTACTTGAGCCTTCCATTACACAATCATTCAAGCGTTTACAGGAACTTCACGAAGAGTGGAAAGAAGTTGGCCCTGTTGCCCAGGATAAAAGAGAAGAAGTTTGGGATCGGTTTAAAACCGCTACCGAAAAAATAAATGATCGTCGTCACGAATTTTATAAAAAGATACAGGGCGATCTCGAAGCCAATTATGCCGCCAAAGTTTTACTATGCGAAAAGGTTGAACAGTTTGTCGCTTCTGAGTTTAATTCCATTAAACAATGGCAGGACAGCACGCATCAGATTAATGAATTACTCAAGATGTGGAAATCTGTCGGGCAGGCTCCTCAAAAAGTGAATAATGAAATCTGGAATCGCTTTAAAGCCCAGCTTGACCTTTATTTTTCGAATAAGAAAGAATACTTCGGAAAGCTCAAAGATCAGCAGCTGAATAATTACAACTTAAAAGTAGAACTCTGTCTGCAGGCTGAATCGCACAAATTGAGTAATGATTGGAAAAACTCATCCCGCGAACTTATCAAGCTACAGGATGAATGGAAAAAGATAGGCCCTGTTCCGCGCAAGCACAGTGAGAAAATATGGAAACGTTTCCGTACGGCCTGTGATGAGTTTTTCAATAATAAGAACGAGCATTTCAAAGGTTTACAAGCTAGCGAAGGTGGTAATCTGCAGATTAAACTGGATATTATCAGCAAACTTAATGCATTTGAATACAGCGAAAATCGTCAGGAAAGTCTTAATAAGATTAAGGAATTGCAGCGTGAGTGGATGGATACCGGTCATGTTCCGATAAAGGAGAAAGATCGCATACAGGCTGAATTTAAAGCTGTCGTGAACAAAATTTATGACAAGCTAAAGGTTGATTCGCAGGAAGCCAGCCAGATGAATTATCGTTCACGTTTCGAAAATGTAAAAGATCAGCCCGATGCCGGCCGGATTATCAACCGGGAGCGTACAGGGCTGCAGTCGAAAATTGATAGCCTCAAAGAGGAAATCCTTCTGTGGGAAAACAACATCGGTTTCTTTGCAAAGTCGAAACAAGCCAACCTTCTGAAAGCTGAATTTGAATCCAAGATTGAGAAAGCTAAAGAGGAACTTGCTTCGCTCGAAGCAAAAGCCAAAATCCTACGAAATGTTGCACGCGAGCAACAATAAAAATTGAAAAGCCCCGATTAGGGGCTTTTTTTATGAACTGCTTATCCATTTTAATAGTGAACTGCTTATCCATATAAAAAAACCTAGGTGACATTATCTAGATACAGTTCTTCATAACCTTCTTTGCTGTCCCTTTTATTCTCCAACTAGTACTAGTCGATTTTAGTAATATTTAATACACTACCAAAGAAAACGGTTTTGCGCATGATTGCTTTTACTTGCCTTTTGCCTTGAAAAAGCCAATCGCAGGTAAATTAATTATTTGAGATATTAATTATTTTGTTAAAATGTTCAGAATAATAAAATGAGAATTTTGCTTTTGGTTTTTCGCCATGTGCATACACTTCAACAAAGTATTCTCTATTTTCTAAAGAATCAATTATGCATTCCAGATCATAATAACACATGCAATTACATTGTGCAGGCTTTTCCTCTTGAAAGACAATTTTCATTTTCTCATTCGTCATATAGGCAATTGAATTAAGCTTGCCAGGGCAACAATTTAATTCGACGTTAATAAACTGAACATGAAGCTGATTTGTTCCAAGAGCTTCAAGTTTTATGTATTGTTCATTTGAAGTCGATTTTAAATCTTGCTTGCATCCCAAATAATTCTGATATGTAATATTTAGGGTTTTATCCTCTGATTTTTGAATACTTTCTTTTTTGCACCCTGCCCACATCAAACTGGAGAGCAGTACAATTGCACTGATTTTTAAAATGGTTGTTTCCATAGTTTTCTTGATTTTAGGGTTCATAATAAAAATGATTTTTAGGAAATAGTTTCAGTAATTTGATACAAAAAATTGTCTAATTAAAGTTCATAAGCTAAATTAAATAAATCGGTTTCCTGCAAATATACTTTCTCCCCTCTTTCTCCGTAAATAAATAATTTCTGGGAATTGACGCTTGGAACGAAAAGAAGAATTATTAAACTTATAAGTATAGCTTTCATTGTGCTTTTCTTTTAAATGTTGTTAATACACAGTTCGAAAAGGTATTATTTGCAATACCAGAATGTGGAATACATAATTCAAATTCATCTGCAATAAATGAAATTATTACTCCTGATGAAGATATTGTCCAATCTTTAATTTCTTCTGGGACATTACATAGATATGAACTGCCAGTCATTGTTGTTCTGACTGAATAATATATCATACATTTTGTTTTTTTTGAATAAGAGACAAATTCCGATTTATCACCATTAAAAGTCAGGGTTTTCATATCATCCCAAGAAGTTTTTGTAGAATCAAAAAGCAAAACATTTTCAATAGTCATTTTTTTTATAAAATTCATATTGCTTTCACATGGACACTTAACATATTCTAGAGGAATTTCTTCAAATGTATCTTCTTTTTCACAGCCTGCTCCAAATAATAGAAAGAGCAGTACAATTGCACTGATTTTTAAAAAGGTTGTTTTCATAGTTATTTCGTTTTAATTAAACAAATTTGTTTATTTTAAAAAGCTGTAGTTTCGGGGTGGCGAACGTGAAATATATTGATTTTATTTGGGTGGATGCAAGGATAATTGGTAAATGAATTTTAAAGATTCTTATTAATTTGAGTTTATAGTCAATAGCCAATTAAAGTATGCCTTTTTATCTACAATAAAATAGAATGTACATAATTCTAATGGTATTGATTTATGGCAATAGCATACTTCAGGTTACGGTATTAAATAGTAGCTTTTTGCATTTACATATAAAGGTATAAGATATATCAAAATGGTTGCATTTGGAATCAAATTTATATTAAATCTAAGTAACCTTATAACTTTTTGTACAATGCCTTTCTCTGTTCTTTTCAGCGCGAATGCAGTCAAAAAAAAGCAGAAAATGTGGGTTAATTGGAGTAGAAAGGGAACTTGTTGAAGGATGTAGAGAAATTTAAACAGATACTGAATATTAATACAGAATATTGAATGCTGAATACAAAAGTAAGCTATCATTCATTCTTTCTATAACTTGTTACCTATTTGTATTTTTAAATCATCAAATCATCATTCCTTGCTCGTTATTGAATATTATAAAAGCGAGTTTTATTCGCGGCATAAACTAGGCACGTCAGTTTATGGCGATTTATTTATTATCCGTACCTTTGCACTATGTCAGCAAACACATTCGGAACCATATTCAGGCTAACCACTTTTGGCGAGTCACACGGAATCGCACTCGGCGGGATTATCGATGGATGCCCTGCAGGGCTTACCATCGACATGAAATTTATTCAAAATGAACTTAACCGCCGCAGGCCCGGTCAGTCAGCAATTACTTCACCCCGCGATGAAAGTGATTTGATTGAAATACTTTCCGGCGTTTTCGAAGGCAGGTCAACAGGATCACCCATTGCTTTTGAAATCCGCAACAAAGATCAACACAGTGTTGATTACGATCATTTGAAAGATGCCTATCGTCCTTCGCATGCCGATTATACTTACGACAGCAAATACGGTTTCCGCGATTATCGTGGAGGTGGCCGTTCTTCGGCACGTGAAACTCTGTCCCGTGTAGCTGGTGGTGCCGTGGCAAAACTTCTTTTGCTGAATTCAGGCATACAGGTTAAAGCTTATGTAAGCAGCATTGGCGAAGTGAGTTCGGCCCGTAACTTTACTATTGATCAACTTGATGAAATTGAAAAAAGCCCGGTTCGCTGCCCCGATATGGAAGCATCAGATAAAATGATTGAGCTTATCAATAAACTAAAACAGGAAGGTGATACAGCCGGTGGCACCATTACCTGTATAATAAGCGGTGTTCCGCCGGGATTAGGCGAGCCGGTATTTGATAAACTGCAGGCTGATCTTGCCAAGGCTGCCATGAGCATTAATACTGCCAAAGGCTTTGAATATGGCGAAGGATTCAATGCGCCATCCATGCGTGGATCGGAACACAACGATATTTTTGTTTCCGATGGTGAAGGCGGAGTAAAAACTGCCACCAACCACTCCGGGGGAATACAGGGCGGAATCAGCAATGGAAGCGATATTGTTTTTAAAGTTGCTTTTAAGCCAATTGCCACTATTCTGCAATCACAACCTTCGGTAAATAACAAAGGAGAAAATATTGTGCTGGCTGCCAAAGGAAGACATGATGTAGTTGTGGTTCCGCGTGCAGTTCCAATTGTAGAAGCTATGGCAGCGTTGGTTATAGCCGATCATTTACTTCGTAACAGATCGTCGCGCATATAGACTAAAATCATATATTTAACGTTTCCATTTAATATAAATTCTCCATTCAGATGAAGAAAACATTAAAAATTTCAGCAATCATTTTAGGTCTCCTATTATTGATAATTATTGCTTTGCCTTTTGTATTTAAAGGTAAAATTGAAAAAACTGTTCAGGCCGAAATAAATAAAAAACTGGATGCTGTGGTAACCTTTGATGGGGTAGGAGTGTCGCTGTTGCGCCATTTCCCTAATCTTACTGTTAAAGTTAAAAACCTTATCATAGTAGGGAAAGATGATTTTGAAAAAGATACATTGGCTTCATTTCCGTCTTTATCATTTACTCTTGACCTTGCCAGCGTATTCCGCGGAAGCGATTATAAAGTGAAAAAAATAGGATTAACCTCGCCACGCTTGCTTTTTAAAGTTTTAGCTGATGGAAAGGTGAACTGGGATATTATGAAAGAAACCGAAAAATCAGATACTGTTTCAGCACCTTCGGCATTTAAGGTTTATCTTGATAAGGTTAGCATCAGCGATGCGCATTTTGTGTACGATGACGCTGAAATCCCTACCATGTTATTAGTTGATGGATTAAACGGAACCCTGAGCGGTGATATGACTGCGGATATTACTACATTGGATATTAACGCTGTATGTAAGGATATTACTGTTGATTATGATGGTGTTCGTTACATGAGTAAAGTGAATGCGGAGGTAAAAACAGTGTTGGCTTCGGATCTTAACACCTGGACTTTCACCTTTAAGGATGGAAATTTGAGGTTAAACGATTTGAATATTAAAGCCGAAGGTTTCTTTGCCATGCCTGAAGAAGGCTATAAAATGGATATAAAGTTTGCCGCCAAGGAAAATACATTTAAAGCCTTTCTTTCTTTAATCCCTGCCATTTATTCCAAGGATTTTGATAATATTAAAACCTCAGGAACAATGGCGTTCGACGGGTTTGTAAAAGGATTGTACAGTGATACATCTATACCTGCCTTTGCCATTAACCTGAAAGTGGCTGACGGGATGTTCAGCTATCCTGGGTTGCCCGGTAAGGTTTCGGACATAAATCTACAGGCAGCCATTGCCAATCCGGATGGAGTTATGGATCATACAACAGTGGATGTTCCGCGTATGCACCTGAGCATGATGCAGAATCCGGTTGATATTACACTTTTGTTGCGTACACCTGTCTCAGACCCGGACATCAATGCAACCGTGAAAGGGACTCTGAATCTTCAGGATGTTTCAAAAGTATATCCGTTGGGTGAAAAAACCAAAGTTTCAGGCATTGTCAAGGCTGATATGGCTTTCAACGGGAAAATATCTGCTATTGAAAAGGGAGCTTACGATCAGTTTAAAGCTTCAGGGTATGCCGCTGTTGATAAATTAGTTTACGAAGGGGAGGCGGTTCCTCAACCGGTTAACATAAGCAATGCCCGTCTGGACTTTACGCCTGCTTATGCTGAGCTTACCGGCCTGGCTATGACTATCGGGAAAAACGATCTCGCTGCAAAGGGTAAAATAGAAAACTACATTCCCTATATTATGAAGAAAAATGCGGTGCTGAAAGGTTCTATTACTACAACTTCTGATTATATGGATATCAACAGTCTGATGCCCAAATCTTCGACTCCTGCAGTAAAAGATACTTCTGCTCTCACTGTGGTTGAAATTCCCGGAAATATGGACTTAACACTGAACACTTCTTTCAAAAAACTGATTTATGACACCTACACTTTGAGCGATATTGCCGGAACAGTTAAAGTGAAGGATCATACACTATTGCTCGATGGTTTGCAGCTAAGTATGCTGGGTAGCACTATGGCTTTGAAAGGATCGTACAGTACTTTTAACCCTGATAAGCCGTTGGTTGATATGGATTTACAGGTAAAAAGCCTCAGCGTGAAACAGGCATTCCAGGCCTTCAGCACGGTTCAGAAATTTGCACCTATTGCCGAAAAACTCAATGGGGTCATAAGTACAAATCTAAAATTTAAAGGCGCGCTTAAAAAAGATATGATGCCTGATCTTACATCGGTTTCTGCCTATGGACTTATACTTTCGGATGCACTCGGGTTGATTAATCTGAACACCTTTGGCAAGATAGCAGATGTATTGAAGATGGAAAAACTCAGGAATCCCTCCCTCGAAAAGATAAATCTTTCATTCGACATCGTGGGCGGGAAAGCAACTGTTAAACCCATGGATTTTAAACTGGGATCATATAAAGCCAATATCTCCGGATCTACCGGTCTCGACCAGGTGCTTAATTTTGTCCTTACACTTGATATTCCTCGTAATGAGTTCGGAACTAAAGTCAACAGCGTACTCGACGGACTGGTTAAAGATGCTTCCAAAAAAGGTGTAAATGTCAGCCTTGGCGATATGATTCCGGTTACTATATTGATTGGCGGTACTGCCACTGATCCGAAGATTACTACCGGTATAAAATCAGCAATGGCAGGTCTTGCAGAAGACATGAAAAAACAAGCACTGGAACAGGTTCAACAGAAAAAGGAAGAACTTGTTGTAAAAGCTAAAGAAGAAGTTTCTAATCTGATTGTACAAGCCGATGCTCAGGCAGCTAAAATTATTGCAGAGGCTGAGAACCAAAGCCTGAAACTCATGCAATCAGCAAACAAAGCTGCTGATCAAGTTCGTTTCGCAGCCGACTCATCCTCCAGCCGCATATTGGCTGAAGGGAAAAAGAATGGCTATATTGCTGAAATAGCTGCAAAAAAAGGAGCTGCTGTTGTTAAGAAACAAGGTGATGAAAAAGCTACTAAACTGGTTAACGAGGCCCAGAAACAATCTGATGCAATAATACTCAAGGCTCGGACTGAAGCTGATAAAATCATACAGGATGCACATGCCAGGGTGAATAAATAAAGTTTTGTTTAAGCTGCAACTGAATAAAAAATCTGACAAGACTTTAAATATTTCAGGAATGGTTTAATCTCCCTGGGGTTAGTTCCCCGAAGCCCTGCTTCTAAGAAAGAATTAACTTTGTTATGTGAGTGAATATATACATAAGAGCCATAAAGTAACTGTTTTACTTTATCATTTTGTATGCCCAGCCAAATATTGAAGAGTGGTTTTTAGTGAAGTAGTTGACCAAAGCCTGAAGCTGATTTGCCTTGAGATATCAAAGCGATGCGAAATTTACTTCATTGAGATAGGGACAGACAAGGATTATGTTCATTTTTTAATACAAAGTATACCAATATTAAGTCCGACAAGGATTATACTGACAGTGAAGAGTATTGCAGCTAAATAGATTTTGAAACTTCATCCGGAAGTCAAATAGAAACTTTGGTAAGGAGAGTTTTGGACAAAAGGTTTCAACGTTAATACAGTTGGACGACATGGAGATGAAAATACAATTGAAGCATACGTGAAAGGACAGGGAAAGGGAAAAGAATACATCAAGATACACCAACAGCAATTGACTTTGTTCTAATACCTCGTTAGCTCTGCTGCGAAGTTATTCATTGCAGTTCAAGGTAAAGAAGAATTGAGTTATCATATTCACTGGGCTTAAATTTTATAATTCCGACATTTTTGTCATTTAAATCCTGGACCAAAAAGTTAATTCCACAAAATTTATAAATGTATATAAATTTCAAACTATCAGATATTTCAAAATATTATTTTGCAGGTAATATTCTCTTAAGTACATTTGTTTTCTTAAGCAATCACTTTTCCGGAATTTCTTGGGTTAAATTTGAAAAGAACGCATCATTACAAAGAGAATTTCTAATGTATTCACAGACTCAATAATGGCAAGGCATTACTACCAGATATTATTCCTTATTCTCTTTATATTTACTGAACTTCCGGGTTTTTCATCAGGTATTCATCCGCTACCAATCGATTCGGTAGACTTTAACCGGATACAGCATAAGAAAGTGCGCAAACTCATCACCAGGCAAAAATATTTCGGCATAAAAACGTTTGATGATATGCGCCCCGTTTGTTATGCACTAACAGATTCAAACAGTTATCGTACATATCAGAAATCGGGGGTAATACGTCAGGATATTAATGTAGTATGGAATAATCTTGTTCACCAGTCGCCTAGTGACGAATTCGATGGACGTATAGTTACATTTGGATTGTTGTACTCAAAAAAGTTGAATCAATTACTTTATGAAAACGAGTCGTACGAAGGCATTGAAGAAGGCCAAATTCTGTTTTTCAATCTTCATGTTCTTGGAATTAAAAATATTGCAGTGGCTCTTGAGGTGACCCGGCTGGATACAGATCAAAAAGAAATCGAATATTGTTACATTGACCATGGCAGCACAAGCGGCACACAGAAGTTTATCCTGAAACCTACTCCTGAAGGATTTACTGAAATCACACAGATCACAAAATATAAATGCAAGTCGCGACTTCGTAATCAAAAATTGTATTCGTTTTTTCATGACCGTATTGTAAATGAGTTTTTCGCAGCTATAAAAAATAAAAGTGAATTGCGGGGAAACGTTATGGCTGCCGGGCAATAGATTTCAGTAAAAAGCTATCTGTGGCTATCTTTTATGGAGTTAAAAGTAACTATTCAATATTTGTGAAATTTCGAGGCCTGAGTTCCTTATTATTCCTAAATCTAAATGAAAAATCTATCCATTTAATGGTAAAATAATTGCTGTTTATAACAATTCCGGAAGTATAAAACAGATACTAACTCATCTTCATCCAGCTATTTTTAGTATTCCTGCCGGATATTTGGATAAAGTTATCCTGGCAAACGCATTAAAAACAAGTGTTTAAGGACTAATCGTTTACAACCTCTTTTCATATCGAAATTTTTGATCAAATATCTTGGCAGTTCCATCTCATTTAATACTTTTGTGAACTGATTAACAGCACGAAATAACACCTTATATTATGAGCCTCGAAAATTTCCAAAGCAACCATAAACTCTTGTTCTCATACAAGTACACATGGGCACCGATCGAAAAAGGATACAATAACCGCACGCTATACGTGAATGTTGGCAGTGGCGAAATAAAAGAAAAGCCTGTTTCGGCCCAGATGAAAGAGAAATTTACCGGAGGAAAAGGCTTTGGGTTGAAACTGCTGTGGGATGCGACCGAACCTGATACAAAGTGGAATGATCCTGAGAATGAAATCGTTATCAATACAGGGCCTATTTGCGGTATAACCCAGTATTCCGGTACGGGGAAGTCACTTGTTGTTGCTATTTCGCCTCAAACTGACATTCCTATCGACAGCAATGTAGGAGGTTTCTTTGGACCTTTCATGAAATTTTCCGGTTTCGACTCTCTCGAATTGCAAGGCAAATCTGACAAAGATGTCATTGTTCTGATTGACGAAACCCGTGAGGTAGTTGAAATTTACGAAGCAAGCAACGAGAGTTTCGACAGCCATTTATTAGCTGAATATTTAACCGAATCACTTGCTACAACTGAAAAAGATCGTTTGAATGTTTCAGTGGTTTCTGCAGGATCAGCAGCCGACAACTCACTGATCGGAATGCTCAATTTCAGTTTCTTTGATTCAAAGCGCAAACTGGTTCGTTTAAAACAAGCTGGCCGCGGAGGTATTGGCACTGTTCTTCGCGATAAAAGGATCAAAGCAGTTGTTGCTCATACCAAAGGCGTTACAGGTAACCGCAATGGTGTAGTTGACCTGCAGGCTATTATGGAGAGAGGTAAAGTCTTTAATAAAGAAATGCGCGAACTCGACGACAAGCAATGCGAAATGCGCAGCAAAGGAACAGCCCATCTTACCCTTGTAATGAATGACTATGACCTTTTGCCGGTAAATAATTTTAAATACGGAAGTCACCCTGATGCGGTAAAAATTTCAGGTGATGTATGGAAGTCTTACTTTACCCAAGGCGTACCCGATGGATGTTGGATAGGTTGTAACATGGCTTGTGCCAAAGGTGTTGATAATTACGAACTTCGTTCAGGTCCTTACAAAGGATCAAAAGTTATTGTCGACGGACCGGAATATGAATCCACTTCATCATTGGGTTCCATTGCAGGTATTTTTAATCCTGATTTTACAATTGAATCGAACTTTTATTGTGACACATATGGTATTTGCACCATCTCATTCGGGACGATCCTTGGTTTCGTGATGGAATGTTATGAGAACGGTATCCTGAACGAAGAACGCACAGGTGGAATGAAACTGAATTTTGGTAATGCTGATTCAGCTATGGAACTGTTGCATATGATATCGCGCGGTGAAGGATTTGGTAAAATTGCCGGGCTGGGTGTTCATAAAATGAAGGAATTGTTCGCTGCCAAAGGCTGGGGTGATGCAGGTTTCATGCAGGATATAGGTATGGAAAACAAAGGCCTTGAGTATTCCCAATATGTTTCTAAAGAATCGCTTGCACAGCAAGGCGGCTATGCGATGACCAACAAAGGTCCTCAACACGACGAAGCATGGCTGATATTTATGGATATGGTTAACAACCAGATTCCAACTTTCGAGAAAAAGGCTGAAGCACTGCATTATTTCCCGATGTTCCGTACCTGGTTCGGACTGCAGGGACTCTGCAAATTACCATGGAATGACGTTGAACCGGAAGATAACCATACTTATCCTGAACCTGGGAAAGTGCCTGGTCATGTGAATAACTATATCGCCATTTATAAAGCTGTCACAGGCAATGATTTCGATAATGAGGAACTGATCCGGCAGAGCGAACGGGTATATAATTTCCAGCGTATTTTCGATATTCGTTGTGGTAAAGGTCTCCGTAAAAATGATGCACAACCCTACCGTGCAGCAGGACCTGTAACCGAGGATGAATACCTGAGCCGCCAGGAAAGATATGATGGACAACTGGTAGATTTAATTGGCAAAGATCCTTCGTCAATGACATTACAGGAGAAAATGGCTGCAACCCGCGCTTATCGCGAAGATCGTTATGAACAACTGCTTGATGCCGTATATGCACGTCGGGGATGGAACAAAAATGGTGTACCAACCATAGCACATCTAAAAGAATTAGGGATGGATTTGCCCGAGGTACTCGAAGTGGTAACGCCTTTACAATAAAATTTTTTCTCTAACAACATTATTCCCGTTTGTGGCTGAAGCTACTAACGGGAATTTTTGTTTGGTCTTATAAATGAGTTGTATCACTTTTCTCAGGCTAAAATATAAAGTATAACCTGTTCAATCCGGGGATATGCTTTTAACCTCAATCAGATAAATCCTTAACTTTGCGCAAATATATTAAAGACTTCCTGTGAAATTTTCACCTTTCGATATAATAAAGGATCTTCGTCGACGTGACCATAAACCTAAGCTGGGTGGGTTGGAGATTTTAAAGTATATTGGACCCGGATTGCTTGTTACTGTAGGTTTTATCGATCCCGGTAACTGGGCTTCAAACCTGGCTGCCGGTGCTGATTATGGATATCAGCTTTTATGGATGGTAACCCTTTCGACCATCATGCTTATTGTTTTGCAGCATAATGTTGCCCACCTGGGAATTGCGACCGGTCTCTGTCTTTCGGAAGCTACAACCATGCATATGCCCAAATGGGTATCAAAGTCAGTCCTTTCTTCGGCAATAGTAGCCTCTGTTTCAACCTCTCTTGCTGAACTATTGGGAGGAGCAATTGCCTTAAAAATGCTTTTCGCAATACCGATTCGAATAGGTGCAATAATAACCTTAATAACCATTGTTATATTGTTGTTTTCAAATTCGTACCGTAAACTCGAAAAGTGGATCATAGGATTTGTCAGCCTTATTGGGCTTTCATTTATTTATGAATTGACACTAGCCGATATTTCATGGAGCCAGGCAGTAGTAGGATGGATCAAACCTTCTTTTCCGGATGGATCCATGATTGTAATTATGAGTGTTTTAGGTGCTGTCGTGATGCCGCATAACCTATTTCTTCATTCCGAAATTATTCAGAGCCGGCAATGGAACCTGGCTGATGAAAAAATTAAAAAACGACAACTGCGATACGAATTTCTGGATACGCTTTTTTCAATGATTATAGGTTGGGCTATCAATAGTGCTATGATTCTGATGGCTGCGGCTACCTTTTTCAAACATAAGATTCCGGTTGCCGAACTTGAGCAGGCTAAAAATATGCTGGAACCTTTGCTTGGTTCGAATGCCGCTTTAGTTTTTGCTGCTGCTCTGCTGATGGCAGGCATTGCTTCTACTATCACATCAGCTATGGCAGGAGGAAGTATTTTTGCCGGATTTTTTGGAGAGCCTTTTGATATGAAAGATAATCACTCGAGGCTGGGAGTTTTAATTTCGCTCATTCCTGCAGTACTGGTTATTTTTATTATCAGCAATCCGTTTAAAGGACTTATATATTCGCAAATGTTGCTTAGTATACAGCTTCCCATTACCATTTTTGCCCAGATTTATCTTACTTCTTCACGAAAAGTCATGGGTAAATATGCCAATTCGCTGGCTCTCAATATTTCACTGATATTAGTTGGTGCCGCCGTCACTTACCTAAATATTCGCCTGCTAATGAGCATTTTGTAAACTAATATTTATAAACAACCTGATGTTTTGTAAAATAAAAACTCTGATTTTATTCCTTCTGGTAATTTTAACCGAAACGTTCACTTTTGCGCAAACTGATAATGCAAATGCTGAAGCAGACTTTTCCGATAACGGCCGGGGATGGGTTTTTGGCTTGAATTTAGGCGTTTATTATCCTTCAAAAGGAACAGCTGCATATTATAATGGTAAATCTCAAAATGTAAATAATGTAGATTATGTAATGTCCAATTATTACTGGTACCAGGATATTTTTCATGCTTTGGGAGCGCATGATTCAATTAGTGTTGCAGGATTACCGGATAACATGCATTATAAAATTGCCATGCAACCGGGTTTGTATGCTCAATATTGTTTTAGTCCGACTTTTGCCTTGATGATAGAATTTAACTACATGAAGCTGAAAGCTGATGATGTGATTATTTTTGAAGTGGATCCCCCGATTGATTATCTGTCAAACCCCGATCTACGTTTGTATCCCATGCGTGGTGCTGAAGAACGGATTTATGCTGATATTGGGCTCAAACGATCTTATCCGAAATCCGATAAATTATCTTATTATTGGACAGGTGGATTGAATGTGAACAGTACACAGGTTAAAAAATGTTCTTTCTATGTGGAAGATGTAGAATATAGTATGATTAATATTTATCAGAACGGAGGGTATATTCCGAATGGAAATACGCAGACATACAGCGTCTACCAGGGAGGTATAGGTGTAGGTGGATTTGCCGGTGGAGGGGTTTCTTTTGTTTTTGCCAATGGTATGGTTGTTGAACCAGGGATTACTGCTCATTGGCTGATGGTTAAACTCGAAGATTATCAGAATATGAACCCGGGCATAGGGGCTTATCTAAGATTCTTGTTTTAACCGAATTCTAAAATACATAAAACATGATGCAGGAAATGATTCTCCATGTAAACCTGAATCATTTCCCTGTGCATCTTTACCTTTCGGAATACATACTTTCGATTTCAGTTTTAAACTGCTCAGATACGACCCTTCGTTTTATTTTAAGAGAAGGCGTTAATTCACCGGTCTGAATAGTGAACTCATCAGGAAGCAGAACTATCTTTTTCACCTGTTCGTAAGGCGAAAGGTCCTTTTGAAGCTCATTAATTCGTTGCTGATAGAAATCAATTACTGCTTTCTCCTTTACCTGGAACTCCTTTTTAATTTTTTCAAGACCCATTTCTTTCATAAGCTCATCAAAGACAATTGCAGCTGGAACCACCAGTGCGGTAACATATTTTCGTTCGCCGCCGATTATGGTAATCTGTTCAATATACTTATCTCCCGAAAGGAGGGATTCAATTTTTTGAGGTGCAATGTATTTTCCTGATGAAGTTTTAATGATATCCTTGATCCTGTCGGTAAGGAAAAGATACCCGTTTTCATCAAGTCTTCCGGCATCTCCGGTACAGAAATAGCCATCTTTAAATACTTCGGCAGTAAGCTCCGGTTTTTTATAGTAACCCATAAAAACAGTTCCTCCTTTAACCATTACTTCGTTGTTTTCCCCAATTTTGACGTCAAGCAGAGGCATAACTTTTCCAACGGAACTTATGTTAAGGTCATCATCCAGAAGGCATGTAACCGAAGCTACAGTTTCGGTTAGCCCATAACCGACTTTGATATGAATGCCAACCTGTTCGAAAAAATGAACTATTTCCAGTGAGATGGCTGCTCCTCCGCATACCATAAACCTGAAATTTCCGCCAAGAACAGCACGGCCTTTAGAGAGCACAAGTTTATCCGCTACAGCATAAGCAATTCGCAGACCAAGCGGGATAGGCTTCTTATTGCTCAGACAATCAAATCTTTTACCACCCATTTTGATAGCCCATTTGAACATAGCCTGTTTAGTGGCAGAGCTTCTGGCAATTTTGGAATTTACACCTTCATAGGTTTTTTCAAAGAAACGTGGAACTGAGCACATGACAGTTGGCTTCACTGATTGCACTGCATCAACCACTTCCTTTGGATTGCGCAAATAATAGGAAGTAATCCCTTTGCTCAAAGCAATAAATGTCCACCCTCTTTCAAAAATATGGCTCAGGGGAAGGAAGCAAAGTGAAACATCCTTATCGCTTATATTTATCCTCAAATCGTGGATGCGGACACAATGAATAAAATTTGCAATCGAAAGCATTACACCTTTGGGTTCACCGGAAGTCCCGGAGGTATAAAGAATTGAACATAAGTCTTGTTCCGTTACCTCTTCCGACACTGACTTCAGCTGTTCGTCATACCTATTTTCATTACCGGATTTCAGGAATTTATTGAAATATTCTGAAGATACATCCTTATCCAGTTGAACGCTTTCGTCATAAGCAACAATTTTACGCAATGAAGGGACTTTTTGTATAAGTTCTTTGGCAATTTCGTACTGTTCCTGTTCACCGGCAAACACGAGCACACATTCCGTTTCGTTAAGCATATATTCGGCCTGGGCAACACTGGTTGACGAAAACAAAGGCACAGATACTGCCCTCACTAATTGTAAAGCATAATCAGAAATTGTCCATTCAGGCATATTACGCGATATAATGGCAACCTTATCGCCGGGTTTAACACCATTTGCCAGCAAGGCTTTTGCCGTATCCTGGATGGTTTGCCATAGCTCTGTCCAACTTATCGGGGCCCAGCTTTTATCACTTTTCTGATAGAAAACGGCATTACGGGAACCGTATTTAATGCTGTTTTCGCGGATTCTTGATGTAAGTAGCTGATTTTCCATAAGTTTCAGATAAAATTATTTCGATTATATGTCGGGAATGGTATAAGGTAATTGCTTGCTGTGTAAAGATTTGCTTCGTTAAATGACAGGAATTACCTGATTTAAAATTGAAGTAAAGATATTGTTTTATTATAAAAAGTACAACACATAATAATATCAATATATATAAACTTTGATATTTATTCTGACTAAAAGGACATCAACTGAAGCGGTTTTTCTGAAAAAATCGTCCGAAAACGGTATCTTTGCGCCTCATTAAAAAACAGAAATGATTTCAGTAGACGGACTTACAATAGAGTTTGGAGGGACCACGCTTTTTAAAGATATATCTTTTGCAATAAATGAAAAGGATAGGATTGCGCTCATGGGCAAGAATGGCGCAGGAAAATCAACTTTGCTTAAAATAATTGCCGGCGCTAAAACTGCCACACGCGGCAAGGTTTCAGCACCCAAAGATGCTATAATTGCATATCTGCCTCAGCATTTGCTTACCAACGACAGCCGCACCGTTTTCGAAGAGGCAGCGCAAGCTTTTGCCCATGTTTTCAAGATGCAACATGAATTAGAGGAATTAAACAACCAGCTTTCTTCACGCACCGATTACGAATCAGCTGAATATTATGAAATTATTGAGCAACTTTCGGCTCTCAGCGAGAAATTCTATTCAATCGAAGAGATTAACTATGATGCTGAAGTAGAGAAGATATTACTAGGCCTTGGATTTGTTCGTGACGATTTTAACCGTCCGACAGGTGAATTTAGTGGCGGATGGCGCATGCGCATCGAACTGGCAAAGATTCTTTTACAAAAACCTGACCTTCTCCTGCTCGATGAGCCTACCAATCATATGGATATTGAATCAATTCAGTGGTTCGAGGATTTCCTGATTAACAGTGCAAAAGCTGTAATCATAATTTCGCACGACCGGGCATTCGTTGACAATATCACCACTCGAACCATCGAAGTAACTATGGGCCGAATATATGATTACAAGGTGAATTATTCATCCTACCTTCAACTTCGTGGTGAAAGGCGTGATCAACAACAGAAACAATTCGACGAACAACAAAAATTTATTGCCGATAACCAGGATTTTATCGATCGCTTCCGTGGAACATATTCCAAAACCAACCAGGTGCAGTCGCGTGTTAAAATGCTTGAAAAACTTGAAATCGTTGAAGTTGATGAAGAAGATAACTCGTCCCTTCGCCTTAAGTTTCCGCCTTCACCCCGCTCGGGGAGTTACCCGGTGATACTGGAAGAAATGTCGAAAAGTTATGGCTCACATCACGTTTTTTCAAACGCAACGTTGAGTATTGTACGTGGTGAACGAGTCGCTTTTGTTGGTAAAAACGGCGAAGGTAAATCGACCCTGGTAAAAAGCCTTATGGGTGAAATTGAGTACGATGGAAAACTTACACTTGGTCATAATACCATGATTGGTTATTTTGCACAGAATGAAGCATCATTGCTCGACGAAGAAAATACAGTGTTCCAAACCATTGACGATGTTGCTAAAGGTGATATTCGGACTAAAATAAAAGATCTGCTGGGAGCGTTTATGTTTGGCGGCGATAGTTGGAATAAAAAAGTGAAAGTTCTTTCCGGTGGAGAACGTACTCGCCTGGCTATGATAAAGTTGCTGCTGGAACCGGTAAACCTTCTTATCCTCGATGAGCCCACCAACCACCTGGATATGAAAACGAAAGATATTCTGAAAAGTGCTTTACAGGATTACGATGGCACCCTTATCCTGGTATCGCACGATCGTGATTTTCTGGACGGATTGGTGAGCAAAGTGTTTGAATTTGGCAATAAAAGGGTAAAGGAGCATCTTTGCGATATTAATGGTTTCCTTGAGAAAAAGAAGATGGAGAATCTGCGGGAATTGGAGAGGACAGCAAAGAAATAATTCAATAGTGTTAAAATAATTGGAAAGGCATCTGAATAGGTTTAATCACAGCATTGAATTTTCTTTGTTAAAAAGTGAACATATTAATTCATTAAGCAGTTAAATTCATCGCGATAATAATCTCATATAATTAATTCCAATAAATGGCAACTGCAACTAAATCCAGCAATAAATCTTATTCATTTATTCTTTTCTTAAAGAGAATAATAATGCAGATTTCGCTTTTCCTCTCATTCGGGTTATTGCTGGTAATGCTTCCGGTCAAAATTTCGGAAAGTGCTTCCCGTGTTATCCCTCCAGTTTCCAGGCATGAAATAACCCTAGTTTTTGCCGGTGATATTATGCAGCATATGCCACAGGTTGATGCGGCATGGAATGATGAACTAGGAATTTATGTGTATGATTCGTGCTTCAGGTATATAACTCCCTGGCTTGCCGGCGCTGACCTGGCCATTGCCAACCTCGAAACCACACTGGCCGGAAAACCTTACAGCGGATATCCGGCATTCAGCTCACCCGATGAGCTTGTAAACGGATTATTGCATGCAGGAATTGATATCGTCGGCACTGCAAATAATCATTGCTGCGACCGTGGCCGTATCGGAGTTGAACGCACCGTCAGTGTCCTCGACAGCCTTGGGATGTTGCACATGGGAACATATAGAAATGCTGAGACTTATCGCAAGACAAATCCAATGATAGTGAATACCCGGGGTTTCAGGCTTGCATTTCTCAATTACACTTATGGTACTAATGGCAACCCGGTGCCGGAAAATGATGTGGTGAGTATGATTGAAAAAGACCGCATGCAGGCAGATATGAAAGCTGTGCATGATTCAGCTGTGGATATGACTTTTGTATTTATCCACTGGGGTGATGAGTACCAGCGTGAACCGAATGCATTCCAGAAAGATATTGCCGGTTACCTTTTTGATAACGGTGCCGATATTATTATCGGATCGCATCCGCATGTAATACAACCCATGGAATGGCATAAGGCCGACAGTTTGAAAAAGGAACAGTTGGTTGTATGGTCGCTGGGGAATTATGTTTCGAACCAGCGAAAAAGGTATACGGATGGTGGTGCCATGTTTTCAGTAAAACTGCAGAAAGAAGCAGGTCATACTAAAATTAAAGATGCCGGTTACCGGTTTACATGGGTTTATAACCCAATCGAGAATGGTAAAAGGCAGTATTATATTTTACCTGCGGCAAAGTTTGTAAATGATACTGTTTTACTGGATGCACAGTCGCGGGCTGATTTGACACAATTCTTAACGGATTCAAGAGAATGGCTTGAAATGAATAATTTGAATATTAAGGAGATAAAATAAAAGTTATAGTGTTTCCTGGTTTCACACAGAAACTGCAAATTGAAGCTAATAAAAAACAGGAATAACTTTTTAGCACCTGTCCCTGTTTCGGTGGCATGTTTAGTGACTTAACAACAATATTCGTGTATTTTTTGGCAGAGTATTTCAAATTAAATTTAAAATATCGAATATCGAATAACGAACAAGGAATATTGAAGTTGATAGCTATCGGCTTCGAAGTTGTGAAGCTATAGAATTAGTATTGCAATCTTCATTATTATTTATTCAATTCCATACTTCATGTTTTTATTTCATTATTCGTTATTCAAGGTTCGATATTACTCGCTTCGCTCGTGAGATCGCTACGCTAAGTTCATTATTCAAATCTTTTTTGATTCTGGCTTGTCCAGGTTAGGTATCTGGATATTAAAATTACCGGTACATTTTTTCCAATCCGTTTTTAATGTATTGTGGCAGGTTCTGTTGTGTCTTTAAAGCGATGAGGAATTCAGGATCGTCAGCAACAGTCATTTTATCCACTTCCATTTCTGCAACAATTTCTGACAAGGGTTGAGAAGCCATAAGTGGCTGGGCCATCATTGGACCTTCAGACATTGTCATCCGTTGTTTCTCACCTTCAAGTTCATCGTTGTGATCCAAAACCAAAAACCATTGTGTAGGTACATCAGCTCTCAGAGGTGAAAGAACTGCTTGAGGCATTTCCATGATTTCGGCCAGGTGTGGCAGATTCCCCAATCCATACTTTAGCTTTTCAATGGCATCTTTCAACGTTAATTCACCAACAACAGGATCGCCAGTAGCTTGTTTCAAATGAATCTGATATTTGACACCATTCACTTCAATTTTCTCTTTTACATCGGTCCACTTATTCATTAAGTCTTCGTGCCCGTATCGGGGTATGCCATTAATGACCACCAATGAGATCGCAGTTTCCGAACTGTTTAAAAAATGTTCGTAAGCATTTCCGGCAGTACCAGCCACAACCATCAAGTCAGCGCGTTTGCCTTTTTCAACACTGCCCAATTGCTTGTCCCACTTCAGGATTTTAGCGGCATTGATAGTTGCCAAAGCAAGAATGTCGGATTTTCGTTTATAAATGCCCAATTCGTTGCTTACAAGACGGGCTACCTTTAATTCACCAAATAAATTTTTACTTCCGGAGGGTGACCAATCGGAACCAATGCCAATCAGTAGTTTATTTTTTATAGCTGAAGTAACATCGGCTGTTTGTCCGTACAGCAATAAATTACTCAGGGGCGACCACACCATCGAGGCTTTTCGCTTACTCATCAGCTCAAAGTCTTCATTTTTAAGGGCTACACAATGAATTCCAGCCAGCGCATTGGTAATTGACCACTCTCCATTTTTTAACTGCAATTCGGCGAAATGTTTGCGTGCGGCATCATCAGTGCCCTCACTGAGGTGCAGTAACATGCAATCCTGTTTTTTTAGGCGCTCGTAAAAACTTTCAACTGACTTTGCTTCCACATCCGATATTTTGGCAAGAGCTTCGGGCAATTCTGCATCTTCAGTATCTTCCACATTTCGCACAATTCCGCGGTAATATTTTTGAATTCCGTTGTTACTAAAAAGCGCAATTCCCTGCGAAGTTGTTACTCCGCCCATCAGGCATTTGCACTCCACATAACGCACTATAGCTTCGATATAACCCGGAGTCCTGCCCAAAATATTCATTGGGCCGCTAATAATTATGCGGTACTCCGGAGTTCCGCCCCACTGATTTCGGTTTGTGTATTTTTTGGGCACCTGCCACAAACGGAGAATGTTGTAGCTTAGGTGATTGTGAAGTTCAATCAATCCCGGATAAATGGTTCCTTTAGTAGCTACTACAGGTACATTTTTAAATCCGTCAGGAACCGTATCTTTTCTGTTCTTCACATCAACAATTCTGCCTTTGTCAATATAAACAATGCCGTCAGGAAATATTTTACGTCTTGAATTCATAGTAACTACTCGGCCACTCAATGCATACTGCGGGCCATCCATAATGTCTATCGGAATTTTAGCCATATGTTTTAAATTTCAGGAGATTTCCAGGTTAATGTAAAATCATCGCCCGAAGGCCGGCTTACACTGTTCTTGCCATGAGAACTTGCCCTGAGACAATGTTCATCACCCATAAAAGGTGCAACACCAAAGGGCAGATCTCCGGAAGGAATTGGTGAATAATCTTCTTCAACAAAGGCCTTGCCGTAAAACGGCAGATTACCTTTGGCTCCTCTGTCCTGAGTAACTATCTTCCTCAATTCTGTAGCAACCCAGTTCCGATCGGTTGTTAAGTTCTCTTCACTAAACCGGTAACTTGGGTGATACGTTTCAAAAACCGAGATATCACTTTTGCCATTCCAAAGCTCAATGGCTTTTTTTGCAACCACCCCAAAAGCAACAATGGCCTGTAGTTTTGGGCCTGTTACAGCATCGAATACCTTATAGCGCCACGCTATATGAGCCGGATCTTCTAATAGCTTCATGCCATCGCTTAAATGCGAAGGATGAAGAGCATAGCTAAAACCGTTGAGACAAACGTACGATTTGTTAAGACAAATTTTCGAAAGAAAACCTTGCACCCGTTGACCGGCATTACCAATCAAAGATCTGTCGCCAATCCGTTCTGTCGGTCCCGGATCGGAAGCTACAAGCAAAACTTTGGAGGATTTATTTAATCGTCCACGATAAAAGACCGATCCCCAGTTGAACCAGAAAAAATCTTTCAACGGCGTATAATCCGGATGTTCCATAAACAGACTGGCAATTTCAGCCGATGGTCCTCTGTCACATGCTACTCGCATAGGTTTCCTGTTTTTTTGACTACTCTTTAATCATGATTTTAGCCTACTCTGATTTAATTTCGATCTCTTCGTTTATACTTTAAACGGATAATCATTGATTTGTCATAAAATTAAACAACTCTCAATCACAGATCAATAGCACGAAAGTGCCATTTCTGTATAAGCAATTCCTTATTATCCAAATTAAATATCTGAGTAAAGATTTATCTGAAGCAAAAACGGCAAAATGCTGCGTTAACAATGCAACTTAGGTAAGGATAGTGTAAAGTCAGCAAGAGTAGTAATTCCTTTATTTATCAGAATAACCACTGAAACAGGGATTTTCCTGGAATTGAGCATAATGGAACTAAATTTTGGTGAATCTATCGATGAGTCAACAAAAAACTAAAACAAAGAATGTTAACATACAATGGGAAATATGTGCTTGATTATTATGAATTTAGCTTACAATCAGTATCGGGATCTTTAATTTGTGTCGTACTGAATCAACGGTAGTACCAAACACAAGATCTTTAATTCCTTTGTGCCCATGCTCTCCCATAACCAGCAAGTCGACATCCAGTGTTGAAATTATTTTTGTTATTTCAGATGATGCAGTTCCAAAACCAATTTGAATGTTGACGTTATAACCTAACTCTTGCAACTTGTTTTGATATTTCGCTAAACTATCATAGTCCAGCTGGGTTTCATAGTCCATAGTATTTTTGCCCAAATATCGGGCAGCTGCGCTTTCAACAACATGGATAAAAGTATAGTTAGCCGATTTTCCGCCTTGATTTAAAGCACTTTTTATTATTTGTTGGTCATTGCCTGAGAAATCAATC
>JBBQGD010000020.1:0-30100 GCA_038322655.1 Bacteroidales bacterium
GCTTGACTGTCCTTCAAGAATGGTCACTTTTACTACTCCTGTTTCGCCGATGCTTAGCAGGCCTGCATGAACTGCTGCCTTTCCCAATCGCGAATCATCGGTATAAATGCCATTTGAACCTCCCCATGCCGAGCCTTGATCCGTTCCGGTAACCTTTACTGAGTATGTCTGACCAGTGTTATTGCGGTATTTTAACATGTTTCCCGGGTCATCCAGGATAGCGGATCCTTGAGAAAATGCTATTCCTGTGTATAATAAATTAATTATCAGTAAAGTAATTAAAGCCCTTGATGTTTTCATATTTAGTGAGTATAAGATTTGCTTACTCTTTGTTGGATTTTCAGCTTTCTCCGTATATTTCAGATAGTTTAATCAGTGTTGGGAAATGCCATTTTCTGATGCGGGCTCCGGATTTACCGACTGAGGAATCCGATCCGCCGGAAATAATGTAATTGCTAAGGAGGTTCTGCGTTGTATGTCATATATTTCGATGCCGTTTGCTATTAATAATATCAGTTAAAGGTATTAAATTTTTATTTTATAGATATGTAACCTTTCTGGTTTTATTTTTTTAATAGGAACCGAAATTTAATAATTATTAGTCAGGCTTTTTTTAGCATTCTTGCAATATCTGACACAAGCAATCTAATTATACTTTTCAAATTCATTCAATAAAAAAACCCGAAAGCTTTCTTCAGCCTCCGGGTTTATTCCTTTTACAGTATTTTGTTTTATAACGATTCCATCAATTCATCCGTCATTTCCAGGTTGTGATAAACAGCCTGGATATCATCGTCTTCTTCGAACATTTCGATAAGGCGCATCACTTTTTTAGCACTTTCGAGGTCAAGAGAGGTGGAATCTTTCGGGATGCGTTGAAGTTGAGCACTTTCCGGTTCAATTTTTAATTCTTCCAGCTTTTTCATCATGGCGCCGAAGTTTTCCATAGCTGTGGTAACGGTGAAAAAATCATCCTCCAACTGCATATCCTCAGCGCCGGCTTCTATCATCTCCATTTCAAAATCATCAGCGTTGAGTGTGCCTTGAGGAATGGTGAAAATACCCTTGCGATCGAAAATAAAACTCAGTGATCCATTTGTTCCCAGACTGCCATTGAACTTGTTGAAGTACATCCTCACGTTGGAAATAGTCCGCTGCTGGTTGTCGGTTGTAGCTTCGAGGAAAATAGCAACGCCACCATTGGCATAGCCTTCAAAAGTACATTCAATAAATGATGCTGCATCTTTGTCCGATCCTTTGCTGATGGCACGCTGAATGTTGTCTTTAGGCATACTTACGCCTTTAGCATTAGAAATGGCAAGCCTCAGACGTGGATTGGAATCCGGATCCGGGCCACCTTCTTTAACGGCGACCGTAATTTCTTTATTTATTTTTGAAAAAATTTTCGACCTTTTTGCATCTATTGCGCCTTTTTTACGTTTAATGGTCGACCATTTATTATGTCCTGACATAGGATTTAGATTTTTGGATTATGCGTTAGTTTTGTTTCAATCGTAAGAGTCAACTGATCGGACTGCAAAACTCAGTTTATTTGTTCAGTGATGGGGGCAAAGTTACTGTTTTGATTGTAAAAAAAAAACTGCCTCCGAATGGAGGCAGTAAGTCAACTAACCACAATCAACTTTAAGTTTAATTTTATCAATACAATGCTCAATTATTCCGTTTTTAAGATGGAATTTAGAAAGAAGCCAGTGTAATACCAATTTCAAACGGATAAGCCACAGGTCCTTTATTGTTACGGAACAATTCAGTAAGCGAATACGTGCCATAAAGGTTAATTACTCCCCAACCTATTTTTGCAATTGCATCAGCTTTGAAAGGATTAATATAGAAATCACTTTTGTCCTTCGATTTATTGCCATCATAGATTATTTTGGAGTGTGATCCGATTCTAACAGCTCCTACAACTCCTCCTGACAAATGGAAGCTGTTTGCTTTCATCTTACTGTTGGTCTGGAATTCGAGCATTAAAGGTACTCTCAGGTAACTGACTACAAGTTTGCTTTTTTCGTAACTTCTGGTAGGATCAATGTCTTTAAAACCATCAAATACTCCATCATGCGTTAGTACAACATTTTTATCAAAGCGGTAGTTATTCCAGCTAATTCCCATACCGGTAACAAGTCCTAGTTTTTGTCCGATCAGGTTAATGTTCTGCTCGAAGAAGTTAATATTTACAGCAATTGATTTGGCATAATTCAGATCCATGAATTCGTAGTCGGCCGGATAGTCAATTACCATGTCTTTATTCAGAAATCCATTAACACCTAATTCAAAACCTGCCCAATGTCCGTTAAATTTAGGGGTTTTATTGTGTTTTTGAAATTTTACGCCATCATCAGTTACTACCAGGTCGCGTTGCCCGATGCTTACTCTCACTGAATCATCGGTTACAACAACAATTCTTTTATTATTGATAATAACTGTTACAGAATCGTCATTGTCATAAACATTCCATTTGCCTTCATGGTTACTATTAACTGAAGCATCATCATCTGAATCTTTATCTTCTTCAATTATAAGACTTTTGACATTATCCATCCCATCAAATGTGAACTGGTATTCACCTTGTTTTGATATTTTTTTAATATCATCTTTTTCAAAGTAGGATAAGTTGCCCGCGCCCGAAAGATCGGCTTTAAGCTGATGGCGGGCCATAACTGATGCATTGCCGGCTCCGGAAATGTCAGCGTCGGTATTGTTGGTGACAAATTCAAGTGCTTTCAGGTTTCCCGCACCTGATACTTCTGTATTGTGTTTTTCGGCAGATCCTTTAAGCTTCATATTGCCTGCGCCGCTGATTTCAGTGTTGGCAGTGTTAGCTTTTAGGTTGAGTGTAGCATTTGCAGCTCCGCTGGTTTCGTTGTTAAATGTTTCTGTTTCAATATCAAGGTTCGCTTTTGCTGCCCCGGAGACATAGAGCCCGAAGGTTTCACTTTTCAGTAGGGTCTGACCTGTGGTTTTCGATGCACCGCTTGCATCAATTTTTGATAAATTAACGGCTGTTACATAAATATCCATTTTTGTTGCATCCCTGATATTGTCGCAGCTCAAGCGTAGTGTTCCGTCATTCACTTTTGTAACGATTTTGTTTTGCAGGTTCTCGTCAGTTTCTACTTTTACTGATTGTGTTTCACCTTGCGAAATATACAGGTGAATGGCACAGCTCACGTCAATGGCATTAAATTCGGAAACCTGGCGTTCCTGTGTTGTTACGTTGCCATTTCCTTTTGTTTGAGCTTTAACACTTGTTATGGAGAGTGTAAGGAGCATCATTCCTGCGAGTGTAAATTTTAGGGTTTTCATAATGTTGAGATTATGCAGTTTGTTTTTGTTGATTCTGGTAACTAGACGGAAATTGCAGGTAAAATGTTACAACAAGAAAGAAAAAATATTGATATTTATAAATTTATGTTTTTGGGTATTATAATTATCTCAATAGTAGTGATATCTGATTTTTTAAGATCACTTATCTGATATGATTTTAATTTTCCTGATTAGTGAAGGATTAAACAAAAAAAATCCGGAACTCGTCCGGATCTGATAAATACTATATCTGTCATTTTACTTTTTTACTTCTTTTTCAACATCAAAAAGTCCGCTTTCAAAGTCATAGGCAACCACTTTACCCTGTTCATCTTTCTTCAGTTTCAGTTCCATTTCGCTGGAAGTAATTGTATTGAAAGTTTGAACTCCGAGTTCAGCAAATGTCCAAAGTGTGAGGTTTTTCTTTTCTTCGGCTGGAGGAGCTACTTTCTGGTTCGATGCGAATAATCCTCTGGCTTTTGCAGTTACAGCATTTAAGATGGTTTTAGCCGGTTGATTATCTTTTGAATTTAGCTCGGCATATTGAATTTGCTCAGCCAGCTTAATATTATAATAAAATTCCCTGTTCTGATTAATATACATCTGGCTTGAACGAATAAATGTAAACTGAGGATCTACGTAGGAACGAGTAGTAATTTCAACTGCTGACCTGGGTTGCACAGACTCAATATTATGGCGTTCAACAATTGCAGCATATTTCTTACTTCGATTTGTGAAATCAGGTGTTTTTATAGGCGTGCTACTTTCGATCTTACTTTTCCCCTTGCCTGGATATTCAGTTACATTTTCTGGTTTTTCGATAGTTGCAGCAACCTGTTTGTCGGGGATTACAGTTGCCGGTTCTGTAATTGTTGAGTTGATAGTGTTTTTAACTTTCCCTTGTTGAGCTATGTTTCGGGGGATATCATTCCGGTCGAGTAAGAAATAAATACTGAAGATAAGCGCCAGAGAGGCTGCAGCGGAGAGAGCATAATATACAATCCGCCGGATTGGAGTAACAGATTTTTTCAGGCTGGCTTTATTCTCAAATACAATATCGGCTTCAGCAGCAAGTATTGTGTGCTTATATAGTTTGCGGTCATTTTCCAACTGTGGATTGTATTGCATAAACTCAGCAAACTGAACTTCCTCATCAAGGTCCAGATCGCCTTCGAGTTCACGTGCCATGTAAGTTTCGAACGTTCCCTCATTAATCAAGCCGACAGGAATAGTCTTATGTTTTAGTGAATCTTTGGCTTCAAATACAATTTGATCGTTTGTTGAGAGATGCGCAAGCGCATATAATTTGCGATCTGTTTTAAATTGTGGATTAATGCTGATAAATTCCTCGAAGGATGCAAGTTGTTGAGCGTTTAATAATCCTTCTGTTTCGCCAATCAGGAATTCTTCATAATTCATTTCATCAACCTGCGATGTGGCGAATATTTGATTTTTTTTTAAGGATGATTTTTTCTCGAATACAATATCCTGATCAGCAACAAGTGTTACAGATTCATACTCTTCAAACACATTTTTAAGGTCGGGATTCTGATCTACGAAAATGAGTACTTCCTCAACCATTTCCGGGCTTAGCCGCCCTTCGTGGTAGTCGAGGAAATATGCTTCGTAATTATCCCTGTTGATTTTCATTTTGTTTGATCTTTTGTAAGCTGTATTTACTAGAGTACTAAGTCGAGGCTACCAATGTATTGTTTCAAAAAAGTCCTTGCTCTGAATATGTAGACTTTTACCTGTGATTCGCTGAGTTTTAAAATATCACCAATTTCTTCGTAAGAGTAACCTTCATAGTCGCGGAGCATAATTACCGATCTCTGTATTTCGGGTAGTTTTGCAACAGCTTCGTTAATTACCTCTTTCAAGTCGTTGTAATGTCCTGGCGATTCATCATGTATTTCTGAATAGTCGTCTGCCAAAGAACTAAGCCGATGATTTTTACGGATGTGGTCAATCATGGTGTGATAGGCCGTTGTAAAAAGGTATGCGCGAGCTTTATCGTATGATACTTCCTTCACTCTTTCCCACATCCGCACGTATGATTCCTGCACAATATCCTGGGCTGTATCCCTATCCTTGATATTCTTCAGGATAAAACGATACACTCCGTCGGAGTATAAGTCGGCACATGAGTTGTACTCGGCTGCAGTCATCTTTTGGTTTTTAGTTGTAGGTTTTCGAATGTAATACGTTTAATGGCACTATAAAGTTACAACAGATTTAAAAAATATTTTTAATTTTTAAAATAAATTGAAGTGACAGTATTCATATTATCTTAAATCAATTATGCTTAAACTAAAAGAATATGTGCCTAAATAAAAAACAATCAAATTCCTGAAACTGATTTAAAATCATCTGAAAATTGATTGTATTTTTATACAAAAGTATGAAGTTGATTTTTATTCCCACAACCCGTCGATGGAAAGATATCTTTCGCCGGTGTCGTAATTAAATGTCAGGACTCGTGAACCTTCGGGTATTTCCTCCAGTTTTTTACTCACAGCAGCCAGTGAAGCACCTGTAGAGATTCCGGCAAAAATAGCCTCTTCTTTAGCCAGACGGCGAGAAAAATTGTATGCACTTTCTTTTGACACGGTAATAACTCCATCAAGAATATTTGTATCCAGGTTTTTTGGAACAAATCCTGCTCCAATACCCTGTAACGGGTGGGGACCGGGAGCTCCTCCGCTGATTACGGGCGAAAGTTCCGGCTCAACGGCAAAAACTTTCAAATTTGGCCACAGTGATTTCAGGTATTTGCTCACTCCCGAAATGTGGCCTCCTGTGCCAACGCCGGTTATAATGTAATCAAGACCTTCCGGAAAATCAACGGCAATTTCATGAGCAGTAGTTTCGAAGTGAATGGCAGGATTTGCAGGGTTTTCAAATTGTCCGGGAATCCAAGATTCGGTGGTTTCTTCGGCAAGCTCTTTCGCTTTTTCAATGGCTCCTTTCATCCCTTTTTCGCGGGGGGTAAGTACAAACTCCGCACCATAAACAGACATTAGTTTGCGTCTTTCAACACTCATGGATTCGGGCATAACCAAAATTAGTTTATACCCTTTAACAGCGCAAACCATTGCGAGTCCGATTCCTGTATTTCCGGAAGTAGGTTCAATAATTACCGAACCAGGTTTCAGAACACCGTGTTTTTCAGCGTCCTCCACCATGGATAGTGCTATCCGGTCTTTGATGCTTCCGCCGGGATTGTTTCGTTCAAGCTTTATCCACACTTCGTATTTCGAAGGGAAAAGCTTATTAATACGAACATGAGGTGTGTTCCCTATGGTTTGTAATATTGAGTATGCTTTCATATGTCATTGTTTATTTTTACGGGTCTTATGTAATACGCCCTGATTAGGCTAAAAATGTATTCAATTAGTGCTTTTACTATCATGGCTATTTAATTATATAAAGAAGTTTAATGGTTCGACAAAGTCTTTTTTATCGCGGATCACGATCTGCGACTGGTGATAAACCAATGAGAAGGGTTCAACACTTGAAGTAAGCCATACATTTCCCCCGATAACTGAATCGTGACCGACTACCGTTTTCCCGCCTAAAATAGTTGAGCCGGCATATATAATTACATTGTCCTGTATGCTTGGGTGTCGTTTCTGGTTCCGAAGCCCGCGCTCAACATAAAGCGCTCCTAAGGTCACTCCCTGGTAGATTTTTACATTATCTCCTATCTCGGTAGTTTCACCTATTACAACACCGGTTCCGTGATCGATAAAGAAATTCTTCCCGATTGCTGCTCCCGGATGAATATCAATACCGGTTTTACCATGTATGTATTCGCTCATGATCCTGGGAAGCAAAGGAATTTTCAACACTTGCAGTTCATGTGCAAGACGGTAAACTGAAATTGCGTAGAATCCTGGATACGAGAGGATAATTTCTTCTATTCCTTTTGTTGCAGGGTCGCTTTGCAGGAATGTTTCGGCATCATTCAATAAAAGCTGGTAAACATCGGGTAGGCGATTGAAAAATGATTCAACAACCTGGTTAACTTCATCCTCGGAATCACCATGCATAGGAAAGAGAAGCTCGCTTAATCGGAAACGCAGACGGCGTAATTCTTTTTGCAGTGATTTTAATGATACGGTGCGGTTGCCTTTTAAAGGGAAAAGAAACATTACCAGTTCATCCACAAATTGTTGGGTGCTTTCAACTTCAGGTAGATTGGCATGCGAACAGATGTAACTGCGGAAAATCTCTTTGGGTAATTGTGATAAAGGATTCATTGGTGTACTCTATTGAATATTAATTTAATATCCTTGTGGATTAACAGCGGGTTCCGGCCTTTGTTCATGATAGCTGGATTTTGATTTTAGTATGAGGTAGTAATCGCCTGATTATTGCTGGAAATATTGGCATTAATTTTATACAAAAGTAATTGATAAACTTACAAGTTGTCTGCAAGGGTTGTCTGACAATCTAGACTGATGAAGCAAATCAATCCTTATAAAGAATTTTAAACCATGAATTGTGTCAGTTTCCATTCCGGTTGCCTATTCTTATTATAAATGACTTTTCGGGGGAAAGATCTTTCGCCAAACTATTATTATTCCCTTAAAAGTTATCCGAATCAGACTTAAACTGTTATGATAAACTGGCTTCAATGAGATTAACAAAACATTAACTTATTTCGCAATCTATTGATATCATTAATATGTAGCTGTCAGAAGAAAGGTATCGCTAAAAATAAATGTTTTTGCTTAAAAGTAAACTTTACTTTTGGAGTTCAATAAATTAAACAATGCACTCTAAAGCTCAGGATATATTAAATACTTCAATCAACACAATGATGTGTTGTTGTATGGGTATTTAATGTTCGGAAAGCTTTCAGATATAAAATATATCTACAGAAACAGGCTTTCCAAAAACGGGGAGCCTTTTTTTTTGTGAATTAGTTAAAATTTACCTCATGAAAGTTAAATCAACACTTGCCAGCCATTCACCACACGCTGCAAACAGCTGTTGTTGCCCTCTGAACCTGCAATCGCGGATTGGATATACTATGCTCTGTTGATAGAAAGAACTGCAACAGGTGTTAATATAAAAAAGCCCTTCCGCAAAAAAAGCGAAAGGGCTTTTTCGTTTTCAAACAACAATAAAATAAAACAGGTAATTCATTCACTTTTAATTTCCAGAAATCATGGCACATATTTGCCCAATCGAGGGAACCCTCATCAACGAACATACAGTTAGAGTCGTGGCAGCACTTGTTGCAATTTCAGCAGCAATTGGTATTTATTTTCAATCCCCTTTGATTTTCCTGTTTCTCGCATTCGACTTTTTTGAGAGAGGGTTTGATAAAAAAGAATGGAGTTTGTTCCGGTTCATTGGAATAAAGACTATTGCTATTATTGACGTCAAAGAAAAACTTATCGATTCAGGTGGGAAAAAATTCGCTTCAAAGGTCGGGTTCATTCTCTCTGCTATTCTCACCGTTTCCGTTTTTCTGCAATGGTCGTTTCTGGTGCTTCTTTTGGGCGGAATTCTTGTTCTGTTTGCTTCTCTGGAGTCAGCTTTAGCTTATTGCGTAGGATGCAAAATATATACTTAGTACACCAGGCTCTCTTAAAACAAAAATCACTCTCATCATTTATGATAATTCAAATCCAAATAAAATTTTAAAATCAATATTAATTTAAAAACAAAAAAATATGAAAGCAAAAAACATCTTAGAAACCATAGGGAACACTCCGCATGTAAGGATAAACAAACTCTTTGGACATTCGCATGAAGTATGGATCAAACTCGAAAGAACCAATCCGGGCAACAGCATTAAAGACAGGATTGCTTTGGCCATGATCGAAGACGCCGAAAAAAAAGGTATTTTAAAGGATGATAGCGTAATCATAGAACCAACTTCCGGAAACACCGGAATTGGCCTGGCCTTGGTAGCCGCTGTAAAGGGATACAAAATCATACTGGTTATGCCTGAATCAATGAGCACCGAGCGGCGGAAGTTAATGTCAGTTTACGGCGCTGATTTTGTTTTAACTCCCAAGGAAAAAGGAATGAAAGGCGCTATTGAAAAAGCAAAAGAAATTGCAGCGGTTACACCAAATTCATGGATACCGCAACAATTCATTAACCAAGCTAATGTAGAAGTACACAAGAAGACTACGGCACTCGAAATCGCAGCTGATTTTCCGGAGGGTTTGGACTATATTATTACGGGTGTCGGAACAGGAGGGCATATAACCGGGGTTGCTGAAGTGCTGAAATCGAAGTTTCCAAAGCTAAAAGTTTTTGCCGTAGAACCTGAACTCTCACCCGTTCTCAGTGGAGGTGCTCCCGGTCCGCATCCCTTACAAGGCATTGGCGCCGGTTTTGTACCGCAGATTTATAGAAGTGAATTCATTGATGGTGTTATCCAGGTTAGTAAAGAAGATGCTTATGAACATGCCCGGAAAATAACCCGGCTGGAAGGTATCTTTGTTGGAATTTCAACTGGAGCATCATTGGCTGCAGTAGCTAAAAAGTTGGCTGAAATTCCTGAAGGCTCCAGAATTCTTACCTTTAATTATGATGCCGGCGAAAGGTATTTATCTGTAGATGGACTATTCAGTTAGAGCTGCTGCAAATTGTTTAAAATAAAAATTTCCGGGTAGCACTGGCTGCCTGGAAATCATTATTACGTAATAGATTTGTTTATAAAAGAACCAATTTAATCAAGTTTCAGAACAGCTAAAAAGGCACTCTGAGGAACTTCTATATTTCCGATCTGCCGCATACGTTTTTTCCCTTTTTTCTGTTTTTCAAGCAATTTACGCTTTCGCGAAATATCACCGCCATAACATTTGGCAATTACGTCCTTACGAAGTGGTTTAATAGTTTCGCGTGCTATGATTTTTGCTCCTATTGCAGCCTGTATGGCTACCTCGTATTGTTGTCGTGGAATAAGTTCTTTCAGTTTTTCGCAGATCCGCCTGCCAAAACTAAAGGCATTGTCGCGGTGTATAAGAGTACTTAGTGCATCAACCGGATCGCCATTGAGTAAGATATCCAGTTTTACCAGGTCAGCCTTGCGATAATCCGAAATATGATAATCGAAAGAAGCATATCCTTTCGAAATACTTTTCAGCTTGTCATAAAAATCGATGACGATTTCACCCAAAGGCAGGTCGAAACTGAGTTCAACACGGTTTTGAGTGAGGTAAATCTGGTTTTTGAGTGTTCCGCGTTTGTCGAGGCACAATTTCATTATGGCTCCCTGATATTCAGATTTTGATATTACCTGAGCATGAATAAACGGCTCATAAATATCATCAACCCATGTTGTATCAGGCATTCCGGAAGGATTGTGAACTTCTAATTCCTCTCCTTTGGTTGTAATAACCTTATACATTACGTTTGGAACCGTAGAAATTACATCCATGTCGAATTCGCGGTCAAGACGCTCCTGTACAATTTCCATGTGTAAAAGGCCAAGAAATCCGCAGCGGAATCCGAACCCGAGTGCAAGCGATGATTCAGGTTCAAAACTCAGGGATGCGTCGTTAAGCTGAAGCTTTTCGATGGCTATACGAAGCTCTTCATAATCATCGGCATCTATAGGATATAGTCCGGCAAAAACCATGGGTTTTACGTTTGCAAATCCTTCGATGGCTTTGGCACAAGGCCTGTTTACATGAGTAATAGTGTCGCCGACTTTAATCTCTTTGGCTGTTTTAATGCCTGATATAATATAACCTACATCGCCGCAATTAAGCATATCTGCAGGTTTCTGTTCCAACTTGAGCAGCCCGATTTCCTCGGCACGGTATTCCTTGCCGGTATTAACAAATTTCACAGAATCGCCTTTGCGTATCTGTCCGTTGAAAATCCGGAAGTAAGCTACAATCCCTCTGAACGAGTTAAACAGAGAATCGAAAATAAGTGCCTGCAACGGTGCATTCGGATCTCCTTTGGGAGCCGGAACACGGCTGATAATGGCATCCAGAATTTCCTGTATCCCCATTCCAGTGCGGGCACTTGCGCGGATAATATCTTCAGGTTTGCATCCGATCAGTTCAATGATCTGGTCCTCAACTTCTTCGGGCATAGCTGAGTCCATATCCATCTTATTCATTACCGGGATAATCTCCAGGTCATGTTCCAAAGCAAGATACAGATTAGATATAGTCTGAGCCTGTATGCCTTGTGTTGCATCAACAATAAGCAATGCGCCTTCGCAGGCAGCTATAGCTCGCGATACTTCGTATGAGAAATCCACATGCCCCGGAGTATCAATCAGGTTTAATTCGTACTTGATGCCATTGTGCAGATAATCCATCCGGATTGCATGGCTCTTAATCGTAATACCGCGTTCCCGTTCAAGATCCATGTCATCAAGCACCTGGTTCTGAAGCTGGCGATCGGTAAGGGTTCCGGTGGTTTCGAGTAACCTGTCGGCCAACGTACTTTTGCCGTGGTCGATATGTGCTATAATGCAAAAATTCCTGATGTGTTCCATTGCCGCAAAGGTATAAAAAAATGTTCAAATTCTATCGCTATCCAAATGTTCAGATGCCCCCGGTTTTCAACGTTCAAAGCACTTCGGACGTTCAACGTTCAAAGCACTTTGTGCGTTCAAGGGTTCAATGCACTTTGTGCGTTCAAAGGTTCAACCCTTAATCCAGACATTGAACGCCGCAGGCATTTGAACACAAAGCCTTGAACGCCGCAGGCATTTGAACGCGAAGCATTGAATGCCGAAGGCATTGTACACTGGACTTTTTGAAATCTTTTGTTAATTGCTTTAAATTAATAGGTTATTTTTTAGTATTTTTGCATCGCTTTTCAAAAAAGGAACACATCTTTTAAAATCAATATATTATGACAAAAATTAAAGTTGGAATCAATGGTTTTGGCCGTATCGGCCGCCTGGTTTTCCGCGCATCAATTCTCCGCGACGATATTGATGTTGTAGCAATCAACGATCTGATCGATGCAAATTACATGGCTTATATGCTTAAGTACGACTCTGTTCACGGACAGTTTAAAGGTACGGTTGAAGTAAAAGACGGTCATCTGGTTGTTAATGGAAAAACTATCCGTGTTACTGCATGTAAAAATCCTGCAGAAATTAAATGGTCGGAAGTAGGTGTCGATTACGTTGCTGAATGTACCGGTTTATTTCTCACCACTGAAACCTGCCAGGCTCACATTGATGGCGGTGCAAAACGCGTTATACAGTCGGCTCCTTCGAAGGATGATACGCCCTTGTTTGTATATGGTGTGAACCACAAAGATTATGCTGGTCAGAAAATTATAAGTAATGCATCATGTACAACCAACTGCCTTGCACCGCTTGTTAAAGTTATCAATGATAACTTCGGAATTGTTGAAGGTCTTATGACAACCGTTCATGCTACAACAGCTACTCAAAAAACTGTTGACGGACCTTCACATAAAGACTGGCGTGGCGGACGTGCTGCAGGCGGAAATATTATTCCATCATCAACCGGAGCTGCCAAAGCTGCTGCAAAGGTTATTCCTGCAATGAAAGGTAAACTTACAGGTATGTCGTTCCGCGTTCCGACGCTTGATGTATCAGTTGTTGACCTTACCTGTCGTCTCGAAAAAGCTACTACTATGGAAGCTATTAAAGCTGTATTGAAAGCTGCTGCTAATGGCGAAATGAAAGGTGTTCTCGGTTATACTGAAGATGCAGTTGTTTCAAGCGATTTTGTTGGTGATTCACGCACTTCGATATTTGATGCAGAAGCCAGCATTATGCTAAACCCTAACTTTGTTAAACTCGTTTCGTGGTACGATAACGAATGGGGTTACTCAAGCAAAATTCTTGATATGATTGCACATATGGCTACTGTTAAATAACATTGCCATTATTATAAAAAAAAGAGCTGCTTTAGGGCGGCTCTTTTTATGTTATGTCTTTTGAGATATGATTAACCTTTACGCTGTTGAATTTTAAGTTTGGCCTGATACAAGCTCTTTTTACCTGATCACCGTTATACTTCCTTTGAGTGTTCTTTTCACAGTACCATTCAGAGTAAGCTCATAAACATCGCATACGTAATAATAAACTCCGTCGCTGACCTCCTGGTTTGTACCCTGAATCTTTCCATCCCATTTAATAGCTGGATTCTGTGTGCTGAATATCAGATTTCCCCAGCGGTTTACAATTTGTAAGTCAATTTTTTCAACTCCGGAATAAGGAAATGGAACAAAATAGTCGTTCCTTTCGTCGCCATTAGGCGTAAAAATATTTGGCAATCGATATGTCCCGCAAACATCACTATTGATACATACAGTGTCGCTCATTGTACTCCGGTTTTCAACCGAATCCACAGCCACAATTGAGTAACATCCTGCTATAGTTGTGAGGTTGGAATGGGTGTAGGTAAAAGCTTGTGTTGAGTCAAGCGGCACAAAGTTTTCTGCCTGTGGTGGCCTGTAATATATAATGTATCGGATTATATCATATGAGCAGTCAGGCTTGGTATTTTCCCAGGTAAGTACATTCTGAAAATTATTGCAATCGGCTTGTACATTGAGAGTCGGAGCACAGGGGGCTTCATTGTCAGTAGGAATCGCACATGCTTCCTGCGAATAGTTTATAAGAGGGTCGGTAATTCCGGGTGTTCCATAAGTTCCGATAGCTTTCACCTGGTAGCAGTATGATTTGCCATTTGCCCTATCATAATCAATATAAAAAAGAGTAATTGATGTGCCGATAGAATCGAACAGTAACGTACTTTCATTTTTTCTGAAAATGACATACTCTTCATTAGTCCATGGAACTACAGTATTTATATTGATCCTGACTTTTTTGTCTCCCGGGGTAAATGTAATAAATGCTGATGATGCCTTTTGAGATGGACCAACCAGGAAACGGTTTCCCGGAGTGTCATTATAAAAATCAACCCGGTAGTTTAATCCATGATCGTTTGTGTTAATCAGATCATCAACGTACGTTGTATCGTTTAATGAAGCCAGGGAATCAATAAGGTTAAAAGATGTCCCGACAAGATCATCAGACCTGTAAATGAGGTATTTGTATGGTCCGGGAGTTTGTACAAGATCCAATTCAGTTGGCTTCGACCAGGCAAGATAAACACGCCCGTCGGCAGTTCCTGTTTTTTCAATACTGATATTTGTTATAACAGGAACATCTTTTTTAAGCTGCGAACATGCCTCATTTGAAGCATAACTTTCGGCCCCATCAGGATATATAGCTACCACCATGTAACAATAATCAATGCCACGAGCAAGTTGACTATCCGTAAAAAGAGTATCAACAGTTTTTAATGTGGCAATTAATTGATACCCTGTGTAGAATGGTACACCAGTTTCGCAATGCCCAGCAATGTATCCGTAAAAACCATTTCGACGATAAATTTTATAACCGCTTACATTTGTACATTGGTTTTTATTCCATTTTAATTGAATGTTGTTTCCTGAAGCGGAGGCAGTCAGGTTTCTGGGCGCAGGACCAACTACAGTGATGTTCATGCTTTTTAAATCGAAAAGATTTACCGGAAGATCATTATCGGTAGCTTTAAAGTATAACTGGTAAGGGTTTTTCCGAACATGACTACATTTTGTATTCCACGAAAAAGTTCCTGTGTTATGGGCAATAGAATCAAAAGGAGCAATAAAAACAGCCGGATTTGCAATCAAGAACGGGGCGCCTGCAGCAGTTAGTTTAATAGCATTTGAATCAACATCAGTAGCAACAACCTTAAAATCCAAATAAGAACCAGCTTCTACACATGTATCATTTATTGGTTTTATTACCGGAGCATTATTATCACAAGCTACAATTGTAATCTGCATATCACGTGTAATAAATCCTATCTTCTTTCCATTACGCCATTCTTCAATCAGGAAAGCGATATTATATTCGCCCTGCATTTCAGGTTTCTCCCAAAGGATTTCACCTGTTGATGAGTTTATAGTAAAGGTACCGCCAACGTTAGCACCTACTTGGTTTGGAAGTTGAAAACCCGGAATGTTATCGCCGTTTGCACCCCGGCAGGTAACCAGGCGGAACGAAAGGCTGTCACCATCGGGATCGTAAGCGCCTGGATTATGCAGGAATGGCTGGTTGACACAACCCTGGTCGATAGGTGGAAGCAGTAGTTGAGGAGAAGAGTTTTTCCCGATAAAAGGATTGATAATAAGTTCAGTTTCAATAAATAAAGGAACTTCAACTGAATTTGGGATATTTTGTACACCATAGTTCCGGTTAGGATCCTCAAGAGTAATATGGTAAGAAGCTGCCCCGGGAAAAGTATGAACTCCGACATAAAGATTCCTCTTTATATCAGGACCCACAATCTCTCCGGTATGTCCCCCCAGCTGATTTGTCGGACCGTTGGATCGTAGTAGTATGGCACTTGTGTTGTCGCCCCAGTTTATAGTAAGTTCATACCTGTCAGCGGGGCTGGGAGCATATGAATAGGTCACTATGGTAATTTCGTATGTTAGGGCCGATATATATTTAAATGTAATTTCACCTGCACGCTGATGCGTAGCCAATAAAGGGCCTGAGAACCAAATCAATACAATAAACAGGATAAAAAATCTTTTCATGATGATTGATAATTCAGGAGAGCTTAACCTGATGGCAATAGGCCAAGGCTTGCATCCAAACATCAAAAGTACAAATTATGCTTTTAAATTTGCCTTTAATTTTTGAAGTTTTAATCTTTTAATATTATTGAACTGAAATTAAAATTATATTCATTTAATTATGTCTATAACGGGATTAAAATGAAACCTGTCTTCAGCTTATAAAAGTTTTTTTGAAAGTCTGGCTGCTAGCCACATGAACCCTTGTGCTGTTAATAACAATTTTAATGTTGAAATGTCTGTTATATAGCAGATATCTCTTTATTTGTTAAAAATTCAATTACAGTTTATAACTTTAATCAGGTTGTATGAAATGTAGGTACTGACTGTTATAATCAGATTTATTTAGTATTTTTGATGTGTTCAAGTTGGAAGGATTAAAGTGTATGTATAATATTGATCTGCAGAAGGAGAAAAAGGAAATTGTAAAACGATACCGTGCTCTGATGAGGGCATGGAACGCGAAAAAGGGGGTTAAGAGAGACAACCAGGTTCGTAAGGCTTTTATAATGGCATCGCAGGCGCACTTCACTATGCGTCGTCGTACCGGTGAGCCATATATCTATCATCCACTTGAAGTTGCCCGTATTGTTGCTGAAGACATCGGGCTGGGCGAAACTGCTATCATTAGCGCATTACTCCATGATGTGGTTGAGGATAATCCTGACTACACGCTTGATATGATCAGGCAGAAATTCGGCGATAAGGTTGCTTATATCGTTGATGGCCTCACAAAAATCAAAGATGGTTATGAAAGACTGGAATCTACTGCACAGGTTGAAAGTATTAAAAAAATGCTTTTAACCCTGAGCGATGATGTTAGGGTAATTCTGATAAAACTGGCAGACCGGTTGCACAATATGCGCACACTCGATTCAATGCCAGCTTCAAAACAGCAGAATATAGCGGCTGAAACACTTTACCTATACTCTCCTTTAGCACACAGGCTTGGTTTATATGTAATTAAGAGCGAACTCGAAGATCTCGCACTTAAATATAATGAGCCGGAAATCTACCGGACCATCTCAACCAAATTGCAGGAAACTGAATATGAGCGTAAGAGTTTTATACAAAAATTCATTTTCCCGGTTAAAAAAGCAATGGCTTCGCAGGGCATTACTTTCGAAATTGATACGAGGTCCAAATCAGTATACTCGATCTATAAAAAAATGCAGGTTAAGGAAATTCCTTTTGAAGAAGTGTACGACTTGTTTGCTGTACGTATTATTATTGAATCACCTCCTGAATTGGAGAAAATTGACTGCTGGCGGGTTTATACCCTGGTAACTGATATATACAACCCAAAACAAAATCGTCTTCGCGACTGGATTTCCACCCCAAAGGCAAATGGATACGAGTCTCTTCATACCACCGTAATGAGTCCAACCGGGCAATGGGTTGAAGTGCAGATACGTACGCGTAGGATGCATGAGATAGCTGAGCGGGGATATGCTGCACACTGGAAATATAAACAGCAGGTTGATAAAGACAAAGCTCAGGAATCCGGGCTTGACGACTGGCTGGCTGAGATTCGAAAAATTCTGAAATCTCCGGATTCAAACACGCTCAATTTTCTTGATGATATTAAACTCACACTTTTCAGCGACGAAGTTTTTGTTTGGACACCCAAAGGGCATCTTAAATCATTGCCTGCTGGAAGCACCGTTTTGGATTTTGCTTACCTGGTTCACACTGAACTTGGTAACCATTGTATTGGAGTGAAAGTAAACAGGAACCTTGTCCCTTTAGATCACAAGCTTCGAAGTGGTGACCAGGTTGAAGTTATTGCATCGAAAAAAAGTTTTCCTAAAGAAGAATGGCTCGAATATGTTATTACACCCCGTGCCAGGTACAGTATAAAAGAAGCACTCAAGGACCAGCGAAAGGAATTGTCCACGCAAGGTAAGATCAAACTGGAAGAAATGTTCAAGCAGTATGATTTTCCATTCAGTAAAACTCTTATTGCCCGTTTCTGCGAATACTTCGGTTTTGCCAGCCCTGCCGATTTATTTTATAATGCATATCTTGATAATATATCAGTGAAGCAGGTAGAAAAATTTATCCAGCTGGAAAATACCGAAATTCAAACCCGCAAGCTTTCTTCCTATAAAAAGGAACCTCAGGATGACTCCGGTTCGTCGCTGAAACTAAAATCAAAACAGGGGATCAGATATGATTTGGATGACCTTGATTTTGCAATTGCCACATGCTGTCATCCTTTGCCTGGAGATGAAATAATAGCTTATACGCCGGATGGTACAAAATGGATTGTACACCGCACCAGTTGCCCTGAAGCAATTGAACTAATGGCGCGCGTTTCAAGCAGGATCATTCATGCAAGCTGGAGCAATAAACTAATGAATACTTATCTGGGTGGAGCTAAAATAAGTGGATTCGATCGTAAAAGTATGATCTCCGATATTATAAGGGTTATAAGTGATGAGATGCATTTTAATGTAAGGTCCTTCCATATAGATACCTCAGGCGAACTTTTCGAAGCTTATAGCAGCTTTTTT
Organism: Bacteroidales bacterium; assembly: GCA_038322655.1. Lineage (GTDB taxonomy): Bacteria > Bacteroidota > Bacteroidia > Bacteroidales > UBA4417 > UBA4417. The sequence continues at coordinate 18,456 of JBBQGD010000020.1, forward strand.
GTTCATGATACAATTGATATAATTAATACAATAGAGCAGATAAAAAAAATTGAAGGTGTCTCAACAGCAGCACGTATGCTGAAATTTATGAAGACATAAACTATTTTTACCTGAATGTGATTATTTTTTTTCTTCAGTAATTACAAGAACTACCTGAAAAATTTCCTCACTGGTGGAATAATTTTCAGCTATTTTTATTTATTCTAAATAGTAATTAGAAAATTTCCTATTTTTACATCAAATTCAATCACATGATCTCTGATTCTAAGAAACTTAATTACGAAGCTGTTAAGAAGTTATTTACAGACTACCTCGAGAAACTGGGGCATCGCAAAACGCCTGAACGATTCACAATACTTAAGGAAATTTATTCTACCGAAGGTCACTTTGATATTGAATCTCTTTATATTCAGATGAAAAACAATAAGTACAGGGTAAGTCGTGCTACCTTGTACAATACCATTGAATTATTGCTCAATTGCCACCTGGTAACAAAACATCAGTTTGGTAATAACTGTGCTCAATTTGAAAAGTCGTTTAAATTCAAGCAGCATGACCATTTTATTGATATTGAAAATGGTGAAGTTCTTGAATTTTGTGATCCACGCGTTCAGGAAATTATTGTTTCAGCTGAAAAGACACTCGGTATAAAAGTTACTCATCATGCTCTTACGCTTTATGGCACACGTACTAAGACGGAAGCAGTTAATTAACATTCTGCTCTGCATGTGTTAGCTCTTTTTTTGAAGCGCCTTCAATATTTAATTTATCTTTGCACCACTATAATCAGCAGCCTCTGCAGGGTTGCTTAACGTGTGTATAGATAAAACAGCCATGATTGATTAACCTCTTTTTGAAGATGGAATATTCTAATTATGACATATTGTTGAGATGCTTAAAATTAAAGAATAACAAATGAAAGTAGATGTTTTGTTAGGCCTGCAATGGGGCGATGAAGGAAAAGGTAAAATTGTGGATGTGCTTACCCCACAGTATGATATAATTGCAAGGTTTCAGGGTGGTCCTAATGCAGGCCACACCTTACAGATTGAAGGCGATAAGCATGTATTGCATACTATTCCATCAGGGATTTTTCATCCTGAGAAGATTAATATTATAGGTAATGGCGTAATAGCCGATCCTTATATTCTTTCACAGGAACTTGCCAAACTTGTAGCTAAAGGCGTTGATCCAAAAGTTAACCTGCGGATTTCAAAACGTGCGCATTTGATTCTACCTACTCACAGAATGCTTGATGCTGCTTACGAGCAAGCCATGGGTGCCGGGAAAATAGGCTCTACACTTAAAGGTATTGGGCCATGTTATACTGATAAAACTGCACGATACGGTCTTCGTTTTGGTGATATTCTGGCTTCTGATTTTGTTGAGAAATATACTAAACTCAAGGAGCGTCACTTCAAAATTTTAGCATCCTACAACTTTGATCACCTGGTTCAGCTTATCGATAAAGTTTCCTTTGAAGAATACGAGAAAAACTGGTTTGCTGCCGTGGAGGAACTTCGTTCATTTCCATTGATTGACAGTGAATTATATATTAATAAAGCGCTTGCTGAGGGCAAAACCATTCTTGCCGAAGGTGCACAGGGAAGTTTGCTTGATGTGGATTTCGGGTCATATCCTTATGTTACATCCTCCAACACCATTACTGCCGGAGTCTGCTCCGGGCTGGGTATTCCACCATCAGCAGTCGGTAAGGTGTATGGTGTATTCAAAGCATATTGCACAAGGGTTGGAAGTGGTCCGTTCCCGACAGAGTTAAATGATAAGACCGGTGAAGACCTGCGTGATAGTGGAAAAGAGTTCGGATCAACAACGGGTCGTCCACGCCGTTGCGGATGGCTCGATCTGCCTGCACTTCGTTATGCAATTATGCTCAACGGTGTTACTGATCTTGTAATGATGAAGGCGGATGTGATGAATGACTTTGAAACAATAAAAATATGTACAGGTTACGAAGTTAACGGTCAAACCTCCCAGGACCTTACTTACGAAACATTAAGCAATCCGGTTAAACCATTATATGAATCGTTTGCAGGATGGAAACAAAGTCTGCATGATATACGCAACTTCAACCTTTTACCTGAGAAACTGAAAGCTTATACAGGTTTTATTGAAAAAACAGTGGGCCTTCCGGTGAAGATACTTTCGAGCGGACCGGGGAGAGAAGAAACCATTCAACGCTAAATCAATAATCTTCAGGATATTTAAGGACACCGGTAATTTTTGCCGGTGTTTTTTTGTTAATCGGATTGCGACTTTAAATCGCGCACCGACTAAACCCGAAAACCGGCTAAACGAAAAACGGCCGCCCAAAGGCAGCCGTTATTTATTTTAGAATTTAATTCTGATTACAGTTTCCGTTTCACTTCCACTTCTTCGTATCCCTCAATTATATCACCGATTTTGATATCATTAAAGTTATCGATATTCAATCCGCATTCGTATCCGGTAAGCACTTCTTTTACATCGTCTTTGAAACGTTTCAGTGATCCGAGGGAGCCGTCGTGTACAACAATACCATCGCGGATAACACGAATCCGGGTGTTACGGGTAATTTTACCATCCAGCACCATACAACCTGCAATCGCTCCAACCTTCGAATTTCTGAAAACTTCGCGTATTTCAACGTTACAAACAATCTTTTCTTCAATTTCTGGTGCTAGCATACCTTCGATTGCCAGTTTAATTTCGTTGATAGCTGTATAGATGATTGAATAGAACCGGATATCAATTTCTTCGCGCTCGGCTAATTTACGGGCGCTCATACTCGGGCGTACCTGGAAACCGGCTATAATGGCATTGGATGCAGATGCAAGCAATACATCGCTTTCAGTAATGGCACCTACACTCTTGTGAATAACATTAACCTGAACCTGTGGTGTTGAAAGTTTGAGCAATGAATCTGACAAAGCTTCCACTGAACCGTCCACGTCAGCTTTTACAATAATATTCAGTTCCTTAAAGTCACCGATGGCAATACGGCGTCCGATTTCGTCGAGCGTGATATGTTTCTGTGTACGGATACCTTGTTCGCGCTGTAATTGCTGACGTTTGGTAGCAATCTGTTTTGCTTCACGTTCATCAACCATAACTTTAAACTTGTCACCAGCCTGGGGTGCTCCCGTAAGTCCAAGCAGGAGCACAGGGGCCGAAGGACCAGCTTCTTTTACAAGAAGGTTACGCTCGTTGTACATGGCTTTCACTTTTCCATAAACTGAACCCGCCAGAATAAAGTCACCTAACTTAAGTGTTCCGTTCTGCACGAGGAGTTTGGCAACATATCCACGTCCTTTATCTAAAGATGATTCAATTACAGTACCTGATGCCCGTGCATCGGGATTGGCCTTGAGGTCTAATAATTCAGCCTCAAGAAGTACTTTATCAAGAAGCTCAGTAACATTAGTTCCTTTCTTAGCGGATATTTCCTGGCTCTGGTATTTTCCACCCCAATCTTCGACAAGAATATTGAGTTTTGAAAGCTCTTCCTTTATTTTCTCCGGATTAGCTCCGTTTTTATCAATTTTATTGATGGCAAATACCATTGGACTGCCTGCTGCCTGCGCATGGTTGATAGCTTCCTTGGTTTGAGGCATAACAGTATCATCAGCCGCAACCACAATAATTACTATGTCAGTAACCTGGGCCCCACGGGCACGCATAGCTGTAAAAGCTTCGTGACCCGGAGTATCAAGGAAGGTAATCTTACGGCCATCTTCCAACTTTACTTCATATGCTCCGATATGCTGGGTAATTCCTCCGGCTTCCCCGGCAATTACATTGGCACTCCGGATATAGTCGAGCAATGATGTTTTACCATGATCCACGTGACCCATAACAGTAACAATAGGATTACGGGGTTTTAAGAGTGCAGGATCTTCTACTTCATCTGAATTATCAATTGCTTCCTGCACTTCGACACTCACAAATTCAACTCCATAGCCAAACTCATCAGCCAGTACTGAAATAGTTTCAGCATCGAGGCGTTGGTTAATTGAAACAAACATCCCTAAGGTCATACAGGTAGCAATGATTTTTGTAACCGGTACATCCATCATTACCGACAAGTCGTTGGCCGTAACGAATTCTGTTACTTTAAGTATTTTCTGGTCTTCTTCAAGCCTTGCAACTTCTTCCTGCTGATGTTGACTGGCCACATTTCGTTTCTCACGGCGGTATTTCGAAGCTTTCGATTTACCGGTTCCACTCAGTCGTTGCAGCGTTTCCTTGATTTGTTTCTGGATATCTTCCTCTGTAAGTTCAGCTTTTGGCAATGCTGGTCGTGAATGTGACTTAGCACCCGGTTTGGCTTTGCTTCTTTCGTGAAGTTTGGCAGGCGTTACAACTCTCGGAGTTGTTGTACCTGTATTACCGGCAACAGCTTCGCCTGTACCATTTTTGCCTTTGTTGAGGCGCTTGCGTTTACGTTTTTTTGATTTGCTGTCTTCATCACTCGATGAAGCGACAGGCTTACGGGGTTCAGGTCGTGAAGGCTGTGGTAATTCAATCTTACTCAGAATTTTCGGACCTTCAAGTTTAGTAAATTTGGTTTGAAGATAGTTAGCGTCAGATTTATTGTACCTGCCATCGATTGAAGGTTGATCACTTGTACGGGCTGTTACTTCCTGGGTTGTTGTTTCAGTAGGTGCCGTTTGCGATTCAACAGAGATTATTTCTGTTTCAGGAATAGACGGAGTAACAGTTTGTTCAGCAGTTACTTCTGTACTAACTGCCGGTGTTTCAGCAGGAGGAGATTTAGTCTGATGCTTATCTTTTCCAGTGGCCTTTTCCGGCTTTTCGGTCTTTCCCTTTTTCTTAGGTTTTTTGTCGAATTGTTTCAGATCGATTTTTCCCAAAACTTTGGGGCCGGTAGTTATAACCTCTTCACTGTCTGATGCAGCCGATTGATCAGTTACCTGCTCAGTAACTGTATGAGTATCCACTGATTTTACAGCTTTACTTTCTTCGGGATTAGTTTTAGGTGTTGGCTCCACTTCTGCCTGTTTTGAAGGCACAACAGTATCCACAGTTTCAGGAGCAATTTGAGCTTTCGCCGGGGTTGTATCCGTTTCAGCAGCTACTTTCAATTCTTCCTTCTTAACCTCTTCAGCTGGAATTGAAGGTTTGGTTGATATAGCTTCTGTAGCAGCCTGGGGAGTTAATTTGACTTCCGGGGCTTTTTCAATTACCGGTGACTGAACTACAGGTGGTTTAGGCACAGCAGGAACAACAACTACAGGCTTTTCCGGCACAGGAGGACTAACAATAGTTTCCTGGGCTGGTTTAGCTTCCTCCATTTTTACAGCTTTCTGAACCTGGTATTCCAGTTCAATGTGCTTGGCAATATCTTTTGCAGCCTTATCGGGCTGGTATTCCTTTAACAAAAGAGTATGCATTTCCGGATTCAACTTAGTGTTCGGATTACTATCAATTTTAAACCCCTTCTTATGAAGGAAGTCAACGATAGTGGTTACACCGACATTAAATTCGGTTGCGGCTTTTCCCAGCCTGATTGATATAGGTCCGTCTGACATGCTTTTATCGAAATTTCGCCTGAAGCTCGGAATAAGTGAGTAAAAGTACGATTTAATTTTCAAACTTATGTTTTTAGGTTACAGATATCAGCTTGCACACATAATAATGCAATGCCTTGATGAATTGATCTCATAAATGAAAATCGTCCTTTCATCATCTGTTATAATGTGTTATTCAAACTCAGCTTTTAGAATCCTGTGCACTTCACGAATGGTTTCTTCTTCCAGTTGTGAGCGGCGAACCAATTCTTCGGCACTGAGTTCAAGAACACTTTTTGCAGTATCACAACCAATGCTTTTTAATTCATCGATGATCCACTGATCTATTTCGTCGTTAAATTCCTGCAGGTCAACATCTTCGTAATCAGAATCAGTATCCCGGTATACATCTATCTCATACCCTGTAAGTTTTCCGGCAAGTTTAATGTTGTGGCCGCCTTTTCCAATTGCTAGCGAAACCTGGTCGGGTTTCATATAAACTTCAGCTCTTTTTGTCTCCTCATCCAAAGAGATGGAGGTGATTTTAGCAGGGCTTAAAGAACGTTGAATGTACAGGCTCGAATTTGAAGTGAAATTGATCACATCAATATTTTCGTTGCGTAATTCACGAACGATGCCATGTATTCTCGACCCTTTCATACCAACACATGCACCAACGGGATCGATACGGTCATCGTAAGATTCAACAGCGATTTTAGCTCTTTCACCTGGTACGCGGACAATATTTTTAATTGTGATCAGCCCGTCAAATATTTCAGGAACTTCTGCCTCAAGCAAACGTTCAAGAAATAGGGGAGAAGTGCGTGACAGAATAATAACCGGTGAGTTTTTCTTCATGTCAACCCGGGCAACAACTGCACGGATTGTATCGCCTTTACGGTAAAAATCGCCGGGAATCTGCTCCGTCCTTGGCATGGTGAGCTCCAGATCTTCGTCGTCGAGGATCAGGATTTCATTTTTCCAAACCTGATAAACTTCGCCGGTAACAACATCGCCTATGCGGTCCTTGTATTTACGAAAAATGTTGTCTTTTTCATATTCCTGAACCTTCGAGATCAGATTTTGACGTACAGTGAGAATTTCCCGACGGCCAATATCAGCTAGCTTAATTGGTTCAACCACTTCTTCACCGACTTCAAAGTCAGGTTCAATTTTAATGGCTTCAGAATATGAAATCTGAAGATTTTCATCTTCTAGCTCTGCATCTTCAACAATGGTTCGTTTACGCCAGATTTCAAGGTCACCTTTGTCGACATTCACAATGATATCGATATTTTCGTCGGTACCATTCTTTTTAATCAACATATGCCTGAATACATCTTCGAGTATACGCATCAGTGTTTCACGATCAATGTTCTTGAATTCTTTGAATTCAGAAAATGTCTCGACCAGGTTGATGTGCTCCATTTCGCCCATGGCAATTCAATATTTGAGTTTCAGATTTTAATTATTTCTTTGGTTTCCTTTATGTCATTATAAAGGAAATTATGCGTAGTTTCAGTTATAACTTTCTTTACTTTAGTAATTTCCTTCACACAAAATCCTTGTTCATCGGCAATTATCAGGGTGCCTTCAATTTTGCTGCTATCTTTTTGTAAAACAGATACTTCGCGTCCTATGTTTTTAATATACTGTCGTGAAAGCTTATAGGGTTGATCGAGCCCGGATGATGAAACATTTATCTCAAAATCCTCGATTTCGCGATCCAACTGCGACTCTATAAACTTACTCAGAACAATACAATGCTCAATCGAAACATGCGTATCGCTGTCGATAAATATCCGAATCCGGTTATCCGATCGAACTGCAACGCTTACAACAAAACGGTCAGTACCTGCAAGATGTTGCACGGTAAGATCTTTTATGAGTTGTTCGCTGATCATTGATGTTGTTGTATTTGAGTTACAAAAGTACATTTTAATAAAAGAGGGGACCAAAGTCCCCTCCACTAGTCGTAACGAATTTGTATACCACATTTTGTATACAAACTGTTGAATTTCTGTTACCTGATCAAAACTGTATGTTTTGGACCAGGAAAACTTTTTACCGGGAAATGATAAAAAGTGCTTTCAGTCAGTTGGTTAATTCGATGTTGTCCGACCAGGATTTCCCGCCCAGGCGGGAAAAACTTCTCATCCTGTCGGACAAAAAGTGCTCCTGGTTTTTCATTTCAACTTTAAGTTGTCCGACCAGGATTCGAACCTAGACCGAATGGACCAAAACCATTCGTGCTGCCTTTACACCATCGGACAAACTAATTTTCTTTCCTAAAAGGACTGCAAAAGTAGTATTTTTATTTTACATATAGAAGTCGTGACAAAAAAAGTATTTTGTATTTGATATAATTGCAATGAAACAGTTGATTTAATGCGGTTTGCTTTCCTGTTTTTTGGAATTTTCTTAACAATTCATAAAAATATCATCTACGATTATTTAATTTATAATTTCGTTGTTATTTTTAAATAATTCGTTAATATATTTTATATGAGAACATTCAGGAAACTGAATAACCTGCTTGGATGGATCGTATTTGCCTTCGCATCCTGGGTTTATCTGTCAACCATTGAGCCAACCGCCAGTTGGTGGGACTGTGGAGAATACATTTCAACTGCGTATAAACTGCAGGTCGGCCATCCGCCGGGAGCGCCATTCTTCCAATTGTTGGGGCGATTTTTCAGCTTATTTGCTTTTGGTGATACCAGCAAAGTTGCAATGATGGTAAATATTATGTCTGCGCTTAGCAGTTCGGCAACTATTCTGTTCCTTTTTTGGAGTATTACTATGCTGGGACTTAAAATAAGCAAAGACATTCAACTTTCAACGGGACGCATGTTTGCCATTTTAGGCAGCGGACTGGTTGGAGCTTTGGCCTATACATTTAGCGATTCATTCTGGTTTTCGGCAGTTGAAGGAGAAGTTTATGCTATGTCGTCATTTTTTACGGCAATTGTTTTCTGGGCCATACTTAAATGGGACCAAGTAGCCGATCAGCCACATTCACAACGCTGGATCATATTTATCGCTTACCTGATGGGTCTTTCCATCGGAGTGCATTTGCTTAATCTGCTTGCTATCCCGGCAATCGCACTGGTATTTTATTTCAGGAAATACAAAACCACCTGGAAAGGGGTGTTGCTTACACTTGGTATTTCGTTTTTTATACTGTCGTTTATCATGTTTATGGTAATTCCCTACACAGTAAGCCTTGCCGGGAAATACGAGATTCTTTTTGTAAATAATTTCGGTCTTCCTTTTAATACCGGGACAATATTTTATTTCCTTGTTCTGATCGGAGCGCTAATATGGAGTATCAGGTTCACTTATCATTCAAAACACAATAAACTGGATTATATTGTAGGTGGAATTCTTTTATTACTTCTAGCTGTATTCTCTTGGGCTACTTTCTTTTGCTTTCTGGTTATTGCCGGCGTTTATTACTGGTATAAAAGCAATCCCGGAAAGATAAACCGGAACCAGATGCGTATAGCAGCTAATACAGCATTTATCTCGATAGCATTTCTCCTGCTTGGGTATTCTTCATTTTTTATGCTCGTTATCCGTGCTAATACGAATACCCCTATCAATGAAAATGATCCCAGCGATGCTGTAAGTCTTTTATCTTATCTGAACCGTGAACAATACGGCTCATGGCCAATTTTATACGGACAGTATTACAATGCTCCTATCGACAGGACAGATCCGGCTTCGGATGGCTTGCCTTTGTATGTTAAAGATGTTAAAAAGGGAAAATATATTATTACGGATGACCGCAAAAATACCATTCCAAACTACGATCCCCGTTTTTGCACTCTTTTTCCACGTATGTGGAGCTCCGACCAGGAGCGGCAACATCCGGAGGGATATAAAAGCTGGGGGAGAGTAAAAGGTATTCCGATTGATGTTGTAAACGAAGATGGTAAAACCGAAACATTATACCGTCCGACTTTTGTTGAGAATGTCCGCTTTTTCTTTAGTTACCAGATTGGGCATATGTACTTGCGCTATCTGTTCTGGAATTTTGCCGGTAGACAAAATGATATACAAGGTAACGGGGATATAAAAAACGGAAACTGGATTAGCGGAATTCCTTTTATCGATAATCCAAGGCTTGGAGACCAGTCGAACTTGCCTGACAGTATGAAAAATGCTGCACGCAATAAATTTTATATGTTTCCTTTATTGCTTGGTTTGCTTGGTATGTTTTTTCATCTGCGAAAGCACAGTGATGGTTTTCTTATTGTAATGCTGTTGTTTTTCATGACCGGGATTGCTATTGTTATGTATCTGAACGTCCCGCCAAACGCGCCCCGCGAACGTGATTATGCTTTTGCCGGCTCATTTTATGCATTTGCGATGTGGATTGGATTTGGAGTTCTGGCATTATGGGACATGCTGAAGAAAGTAAATGAGAAATATATCGCGATTCCTATCACATTGGTCTGTTTGCTTCTGGTTCCCGGAATAATGGCAAAAGATGGCTGGAATGATCATGATCGTTCGCATAAATATGCCACACGCGATTTTGCTGCGAATTACCTTAATTCGTGTGCACCTAATGCAATACTGATCACAAACGGGGATAATGATACCTTCCCGCTATGGTATGCGCAGGAAGTGGAAGGGATTCGCACCGATGTCAGGGTAGTGAACTTTATGCTTTCTTCCGGCGATTGGTATATACACCAACTTATGCGAAAGGTTTATAATTCGGATGCACTTCCGTTTACACTTTCTTACGATCAGTATAATAAGGGTATAAATGATCAGGTCTATTATTCCGGAGCCATTAAGGATCGTGTGGAACTGCAGGATGTGATTGATTATATTGCAAGCGACGATCCATCAACCAAATACCAGTCTGGTAACCATTCAATTGCGATTTTCCCAACAAATAAGGTTAAAATTTCTGTTGATTCGCTTGCTCTTGTTAAAAGTGGTGCCGTTCCTGAAAAGTATGCCGGTAAGGTTGTAAATTCTGTAGAGCTGGATATAAAATCAAATACACTGCTGAAAAATGACCTGATGCTCCTCGATTTCCTGGCAAAAAATAATTTTAAGCGCCCGGTCTATTTCGGAAGTCCTTCTGGTGTTCAATCCTTTGATGTTAGTCCATATTGCTTTATGGAAGGATATGTTTACCGGTTTCTTCCTGTAAAAGCTGATGAAGGTGAAGGCTTCATAAAAAGAGTGGGAAGTGTGAACGCTGATGCATCTTACGATATACTGATGAATAAATGCAAATGGGGTAACCTGGCTGATCCGATGGTATACGTTGACCCGGAAAGTTTCCGCAACACGTTTCTTCCTAAACAGAATTTTTCGCGCCTTGCCAAAACCCTGGTTGCCGAAGGTAAAAATGATATGGCTGTTAAAGTTTGCGATCGCGTGCAGGAAGTTTTCCCTGATAACAAAATTCATTTTGATTACTATATGATTGATTTTGTGAATACATATTATCATGCCGGTGCTTTTGAAAAGGGAAACAAGTTGGCTAACAGGCTTCTGCAGATTTATGAGCAAAACCTTGATTATATATCAGCGCTCAATCCTGAATTTCAAGGAGATTATAGCGAGGACAAGAATCTAGCACTAAGTGTTATTGATTACATAAAGCAGATGGCCGGACAATATAATCAGTCAGCAATAAGTAAGCATATTGATAAATATCTAAATGCAAAAAAGAATTTGAATTAATCTTTTTTCAGAATTATATTTTTGTCTTTTAAACAGGGGGATATTGCTCCCTGTTTTTGTTTTCTCTGATTTTGGTTGGTGCAAATAATTATATTATCAGGAAGACTGCATCGCATTTTTCATAACTGTAAAATGTTTATACTATTTGATACGTTTTATATCACGAAGTACTATACAAGGATGATGTTTTTCATTCTTTTCATATCAATTTGTAAAAATCATTCGTACTTCGCAATTATTGGTTAATTTCGTCCCCTCAAATTTTTATTATTCATTAATCTATACTTTTCATGAAAACATTCAGGAAACTGAATAACCTGCTCGGATGGATTGTTTTTGCATTCGCCTCGTGGGTTTACCTGTCAACCGTTGAACCTACTGCCAGTTGGTGGGATTGTG
>JBBQGD010000021.1:0-29698 GCA_038322655.1 Bacteroidales bacterium
CTTTCGATGAAATATCCGATCCTGGCTTTAGGTAAAACCAAACTTTTCTTTTTTCTGCTGCCTTTCTATTACATAATCACATTCCCGGTTAGCCTGGTATTGAATTATCTGGATGCAACAAGCATCCATAAAACAGGGACCGGACTGGTGGTAAAAGCGTGGAAGTAACTGACCTCAACCCAACCTTCTTCTGGAGGAGAGGGGCAAAATCCCAAACTTTCAGGAATAACCGTAACTGTTCTCCTTTTTATCCAAAATTATTAAGTACAATATAACCGTTACACACTTTCATCTTTTAGTAAATAACCACCATATTGAATCTGCCGTTTTTTATAGCACGCCGTTACTTGATTTCAAAGAAATCACATAATATCATCAATCTTATTTCGGGGATTTCGATGGTTGGCGTGGCATTGGGCACTGCTGCACTTATTATTGTACTGAGTGTTTTCAATGGCTTTGAATCTGTAGTTGTATCTCTGTTTTCAGTTTTTGATCCCGATATCAAAATAACGGTTGCCGAAGGGAAAACCTTTCATCAAAACGAAATTGACACAGATAAAATCCGTGCCATACCCGGAGTAATCAAATATACTGATGTGGTTGAGGAAAATGCTCTTTTGTACTACAAAAAGCAACAATACCTGGCAACAATTAAAGGTGTTGACTCGCTGTACCAGGTTAACAGCCCGTTAAATGATTCGTTGCTTGTATCCGGTAATATGATACTTCAGCAGGACAGCCTTGATTTTGCTATTCCCGGATATGGGATTGCTTACTTCCTGAACCTGGATATGAATGCCCCCGACAACCTGATTTCAGTGTATATACCAAAACGAAAAGGCAGCATCTCAGGTTTACCGCAGGAGTCATTTATGAGTGAATATATCAGGCCAACCGCTATTTTTTCTGTTCAACAGGATTTTGATGATAAATACATGCTTGTCCCGCTTCGTTTTGCACGCCGTTTGCTCGATTATACTGATGAGGTTACCAGCATCGAAATAAGGTTGGCGCGGGATGCAGATGCCGAGCAGATTCAGAAAGAAATTGCAGCTATAGCAGGCTCGAAATTCAAAACACAAAACCGTTTTCAGCAACAGGAAGTGCTCTATAAAATTATGAAATCCGAAAAATGGGCTGTATTTCTGATACTAACTTTTATTCTGATTGTTGCGTCGTTCAATGTAATTGGCTCACTAACCATGCTCATTCTCGACAAACAAAAAGATATAGGCATACTGCGAAGCCTTGGAGCAAGAGATGTAACCATCAAGCAAATTTTCTTTTTCGAAGGCTTATTAATCTCGCTGACAGGCGCATTTTCGGGGCTTTTGCTGGGTTTGTTGGTTTGTGTTTTACAGCAGAAATTTGGCATGGTTAAATTACAGGGCGGCGGTTCATTTATTATCAGTGCTTATCCTGTAAAATTAATTGCTACAGACTTTTTATATGTTTTTATCACTATCACTCTTATAGGCACCACAGCTGCCTGGTTACCGGTAAGGCGGATAGCAGCTAAATTAGGTAAGTCTCTATAGTTTGAACAATACCGAATATACGTCAGAATATAACTTATTCGTAAAAGCCCAACTGTTTCAGGCAGAAGACATTTAATGATACGGTCACAAAGCAACTGTGCCATCAGGAAAGAGAGTATGTCTAACAGATAAGATACAACCAGATCCTAAGCAACAATAATCCCGATGTATCATACTGCCATTTGAATGACAGATAATACACCGGGATTTATTTACTTGTTGGTAACAGAATTGTTGTTACAAGTTCAGGTAAGCTGAAATTTATTTCTGCTCAAGCAATTTGAAGAACTGATCGAGTTGTGGCATAACTGCTATACGGGTTCTGCGGTTGGCTGCTTTACCATCAGTAGTAGAATTATCAGCGACCGGTACATATTCGCCGCGTCCGGCAGCAATCAGGTTTGCAGGATCAAGTCCGTATTGGGTTTGGAGTAAGCGAACAATTGTGGTTGCACGTTTTGCACTTAAATCCCAGTTATCGACCAGGTCGCCTTTTTTGAATGGAACATTATCAGTATGTCCTTCAACCATAAACTCCATACCTGGTTGGTTTTTTAATACTTTGGCTACTTTGCTCAGCACATCCTTGGCAGCATCAGTTACATCCCAGCTACCGCTCTTAAATAAAAGCTTATCGGAAATGTCAATAAACACAACACCTTTATCAATTTTAATATTGATATCTTTATCATCAAGATTGCCAACAGCACCTTTCAGGTTCATAACCAGGGCCATATTGAGCGAATCTTTTTTTGCAATCGAAAGCTGCAGCCCCTGGATATAAGCATCTTTCAAACCGAGGTTATCCATCGACTTTTTGATACTTTCTGCCTGTGAACTTGAAATAACTGAAAGATTCTCTAACTGCGATAATGCCAGCGAGTTATTATCTTTAAGGTATGCCTGCTCTTTTCTGCAATCGGCCAGTTGCCTGTTAAGATCGTCAATCTGTTTCAGATAATTGACTTTGGCTGTTTCACAAGCATTTAAATCATTCTGCTTTTGTGAATATTGGGTATTCAATGCATCGAGACTGGCAGTCTGTGCCTTATATTTCTTTTGGCTAACACAGGAAGTCCCTAACATAATTACTGCGAGACCCATCACTAATAAGAGTTTTGTCTTCATTGGTTTTTGATTTAAAGTGTGAAAAAAATTTATTGCTATTTGATCTTCAAATATTTAGATTTAAACAGTAGATTTATTAACCTTTTAAACCTGACATTCATTGTCTGGTATATTGATAATGCAAAAGTAATAAAAATTTTGCGGTTTTTAACGAAATTCCTGAATACTATTTCAACAAAAAAATAATGGTTGGAAATAAGTAAAGTTCATTTATTCTCGAACAACTTTTCGGAATTGCCACTTCATACTGAGATCGCGCTGTTTTCTGGTTTTCCTGTAATGTAAACTAATTCCTTGATTTTTAGGATCTGCCTTTACTTTTTAAAACTGAAAACCATATTTTCTATGCTAATCACATTTCCAACAGATTTTAATTGTGAAGGCTTATAAATACAAGATTCAGATGCAATGGAATGAGTTATACTGTCACGGTAAAAATATATCTTTAAAATGTGTTAACAAAAAAACATATATATATTTGATTAGCTGATATTTAGTTGTTGATAAATCATTTAATAACTTATTTGTGGTAAGCTAATGCCGGCAATTATTTGTAATAACTTGCACTTAGTTTAAGCGTTTAACTGAAAAACTGCTCTCACCAATAAAATTACAAAAGAATATCAGATAACGATATTATACTATCAAAAAGCTCTCGTAACATTCCATTCAGTTGAACCTTGAAGCTAAATTGCTTAACTGCTTCAGGAATAATCAAGTTAAAGATTAAAACTACCAACATGAAGAAGTCTTTATATAATCGAACCTTAAATAAGGCATTAAGATTGCTTTTCGTACTTGTGCCTTCCTTGTTTTTTAGTGCTGTAACAATGGCTGGCTCACCTTCACATAAAACAACTTATGGTTCAATTATCATAACATATCCTGCTGTAAAAGGCATATCATCGCATGTTTCGATTCATCAAAAGAATGCTGCAGTTCAAGATACAAATTTAAAATCTGTTGCCGGAAATTCATACTTCTCTTTCGCCTATTTGTTTCAAAGGAATTCATATCCAAATTATATACCATTAAAAGCGAAAGCTGCACCTCCAACCGTAGTTTGTCCCGGAAATACCACTGCAAATACTGACCCTGTTTGCAGAGCTTCATTAAGTTTGGTGCCTCCAACAATAAATGATGACGATGGTGATATTACAACCCTCACCTGGAAGATGAGTGGTGCTACCTCCGATCTTTCACCGGTTACCTCAATAAATTTTGTTCCGGCGCCATATATTTTTAACAAGGGTTTAACTACAATCGTCTATACAGTTACTGATGGACTGGGCACACAAGCCTCATGTTCTTTTACTGTAACGGTTACTGATAATGAACCACCAACACTAGTCTGCCCGGATAATGCTAATATTACCATACCGAGTTGTTCAACACTCTCGGACCCCGTTACGTTTTATTTAAAGGAATTCAGAGACAATTGCGGGATTTTGAATTTTACCAATAATGCACCTCCACAGTTTCCGCTCGGCACTACTTCTGTTTTATGGACCGGCAATGATATCAGCGGAAATTCAAGCCAATGTACTCAGCTTGTAAATGTTACCAGCGACGCACCGCTTACCGGAATAATCACAAATCAAAAAAATGTGGTATGCAAAGGTACTGCTACCGGGTCTGTAACAGTTGCCGGCAACGATGGTACACCTCCTTATCAGTACAAAATGAGCGGAGGTGCATTCCAGGCTATTGGAACTTTCAGCTCTCTGATTGCCGGAACCTATAGCATAATTATCAAGGATGCCAACGACTGTCAAACCACTATACCTGTTACCATTCTTGAGTCAACTGTTGCTCTTACAGCTTCAATTACAAGACAGACCAAAGTGTTATGCGCTGGCCAATCAAACGGAAGTGCAACTGTTAGAGCAAGCGGAGGCACCTCCCCCTATACTTATTCGTGGAATACAACACCGTTGCAAACTACTGCAACAGCAACCAACCTTAAAGCACAAAGTTACATTGTTACCGTTACTGATGCATATGGTTGTGCTTTTCCTGTAAGTGTTACCATTACTGAGCCAACACCCCTTGTTGTAACTATTTCAAAAAAGGATGTTTCCTGTTTCGGGGATTCGAATGGTACAGCCACGGCAACAACAAGCGGAGGCACTCCGCCATATACTTATGCCTGGCTCACCGCACCTATACAAAGTACTGCCAGCATAGCAAACTTGCCAGCAGGCACCTATACCGTTGCAGTTTTTGATTCCTTAGGGTGTCCTAAAACCGCATATGTTAAAATTACTCAGCCTGCATCCAAATTCTTAGCCTCAATAACAAACCAGGTTAATGTTGCCTGCTCGGGAAGGGCAACCGGTTCGCTGACAGTAACAGGCAGCGGTGGAACCCCTCCTTATCAGTATAAAATCAATGCAGGCGCTTTCCAGCCAAGTGGCACATTCAGCTTTCTTTCTGCAGGTGTACACAATATAATCGTAATGGATGCCAACAATTGTACCTTCAATTTATCGGCTACCATAACCGAACCGGCAAACGCTCTGCATGCATCAATTACAAGCCAGGCAAATGTTTCATGTAAAGGACAATCAAACGGAAGTGCTACTGTTACTGCCAGTGGAGGAACATCACCTTATACATATTCGTGGAACACAACGCCAGTACAAACTGGTGCCACTGCCACTAACCTAAATGCACAAAGTTATATTGTAACTGTAACTGATGTGTTGGGTTGTGCTGTTCCTGTAAGTATTACCATTACTGAGCCAACACCCCTTGTTGTAACTATTTCAAAAAAGGATGTTTCCTGTTTCGGAGATTCGAATGGTACAGCCACAGCAACAACAAGCGGAGGCACTCCACCATACACTTATGCCTGGCTCACCGTACCTATACAAACTACTGCCAGCATAGCAAAATTGCCAGCAGACAGCTATACAGTCGTGGTTTTTGATTCCCAAGGTTGTCCTAAACTTGCTTTCGTAATTATTGACCAGCCTACCCAACTTACTGCTACATTTACCAAAGTGGATGTGGTCTGCGCCGGAAATAACGGTTCAGTTACAGTAACAGGCAGCGGTGGAACCCCTCCTTATCAGTATAAAATCAATGCAGGCGCTTTCCAGCCAAGTGGCACATTCAGCTTTCTTTCTGCAGGTGTATACAATATAATCGTAATGGATGCCAACAATTGTACCTTCAATTTATCGGCTACCATAACCGAACCGGCAAATGCTTTACATGCATCAATTACAAGCCAGGCAAATGTTTTATGTAAAGGACAGGCAAACGGAAGTGCAACTATAACTGCAATGGATGGCAATGCACCTTATACCTATTCGTGGAATACAATTCCGGCACAAACAACTGCTTCTGTATCAAACCTTGCGGCCGGCAATTATAGTGTTACAACTACCGATAATACAGGTTGTTCGGTTACAGATACAGCCTTTATAACCGAACCAGCTCTTGATTTATCCGTTTCGGTAACCAACCAGGTCAATTATAATTGCGCTACGGGTACTAATGGTTCAATTACTGTTGCAGGTGCTGGTGGCACTCCTAACTATCAATATAGCATCAACGGAGGTTCCTCCTACCAGATTAATGCTACCTTCACAAATTTGCCGGTTGGAAATTATACAATAACAGTGAGGGATACCAACAATTGTGTAGAAAAAGTAACTGCACAAATTATTGTATCAGGATTAATACTTGCGGTTAATGATGATTTCACTACACAGGAAGATACAGGTTTGAGTGGAAATGTTATGACCAACGACCAGGTATTATGTAATCTGCCGATAACGGTAACTTCAAATACCTTCCCACAGCATGGTTCGCTATCGTTAAATGCTAATGGCACATTCACATATACACCTTTCGCCAACTATAATGGCAATGATTCTTTTAACTATACTATAAAGGATAATGTAGGTGGTAGTTCAACTGCAACAGTATCGATTACTATTAATCCGGTTAACGATCCGCCGGTAACATTTAATGAGTCAGTTAATGTAAATTATAATCTGCCTGCTACTAATAGCATACTGTTAAACGGCGATTATGATCCTGAAGGAACTGCTTTGAGTGTTTCCATTACTCCACTTATAAATGCAGGTCACGGTACTTTTGTAATTACTGCTGACGGGAGCTTTACCTATACACCAAACCTGAATTACATTGGAAATGATATCGTGATTATTAATGTTTGCGACGAAGGACTCCCATTACCTTCGGCTTGTTCAGCTGATACAATTTTTATAGTTGTATTTCCGCCTAACAAGCCGCCTGTAATTGTAAATGAACATATAAATGTGTGTCAGGGTAGTTCTTTTATTGGGACGGCAACTAATGGAGGTACAGTATTTAACGGAGATACTGATCCGGAAAATAATCTTCCGATAACACTAAATAGTGTTCCGGTTCAGGATGCAGCACATGGCATATTCACAATAACGGATAGTACAGCCGGAACATTTAATTATACACCCAACAGTTATTATTCAGGATCTGATATGATTATAGTCAGTATTTGTGATGCAGGAATACCAGTTGAATGCAGCAATGACACTATTTTTATTGCGGTTCCACAGGCAGTAGTTGCAAATGCCGGTAAAGATCAAACCATTATACCAGGAAGCACCGCTTCACTTTCAGGAACAGCCACGGGTGGTTCAGGAATTTATTCCTGGGATTGGGTCCGGGCCAATTTAGTTGTAGATCCTTCAGCGCAAAATACAGAAACAGTCGTTCTGAACTCAGGAACTTCTTTAATATTAACTGTTGTTGACATAACCACCGGATGTTATGATACTGATACAACAAATGTATTTATCAACAGCACAGATTATACACCTGTTGCCTTTGCTGATTATGACACAACTTTATTGAATACTCCGGTTACCATTAAAATAATTGATAATGATATTAACCCAAGCGGAGATCCGCTGATTATAAGCTTTTGTGGAGATCCGGCCCATGGAATTGTAGTTCTGAATTCAGACCAATCAATCACTTATACTCCAAACCCTGATTATGAAGGCGATGACATATTATGTTACAGCCTCTGTAATGCCAATATCCCCTCGCTTTGTTCCAATACCTTGGTATTTATACATGTTAAAAAACCAAGCATCAACGATTTATATGTATACACCGGCATTTCACCTAATGGTGATGGCAAAAACGATGTATGGAAAATAAAAAACATAGAAAAATATCCTGATAATACGGTACTCATTTTCAACCGCTGGGGCGATAAGTTGCGTGAATTTGCGAATTACAATAACACAAGCCGTTCGTGGGACGGGAAAAATGAAAAGGGTCAATTTTTACCTGACGGCACTTATTTCTATATCCTCGAAGTGAAAAATGTCGGCGTGTTAAAAGGCTGGATTTATTTAAGAGGTACGCATTAGAAAGTTTAATCAGGATAACCGGCTAACGTAAGGTTATCCTGCAACAGGAGAAAAGATTTAAGGTGTTACAATGGAGTTCATGATAATGGAAAAACAGCAAGTAATGACAAATGTATCAACCAAGGCTGGTTGGATATCTGAACTGTTATAAAAACTAAAGCACAGATGAAAAAATTAATCCTCATAATCGTTTTGTTTACAAGCCTTTCCGGCTTTGCACAGCAGGACGTGCTCTATAGTCAGTACATGTTCAACAAACTCACAATTAACCCCGGATATGCAGGCAGTCGCGAAGTGTTCAGCGCTGACCTGGTTTACAGGTATCAATGGGTAGGAATTGAAGGTGCTCCGAAAACACTTTCCCTTAGCATACACTCACCCTTACGGAATGAACATGTTGGTCTAGGCGGATATATTTACAGCGACCAGATAGGGCCAACAATTGAACAGGGGGTACTGGCTACTTACGCATACAGGATTAATCTTCCAAAAGGGAAATTATCATTTGGGTTACAGGCTGGCATAAAATACAATACTATCGACTGGAATATGATACGACTCGAAGATCCTGATTTTGTATTTCAAGGAGAACCAAAGAGTAAAATTATTCCAGATGCTAACGTTGGCATTTACTACTACTCCAATCATATGTTTGCAGGAATTTCCTCGAAACAGCTTTTACAAAATGAGTTCGGAATGGTAACCATTGACGGGCAAAAAACATATTCAAAACTGTTACGGCATTTTTATGGAATGGCAGGAGTTGCTGTTCCTGTTTCTGATATGGTTATTTTCAGGCCATCTGTACTGGTTAAATATGTACAGAATGCTCCCTGGCAAATGGACCTCAATGCAAGCTTTCTCTTTAATGACTTGTTCTGGCTAGGTATGACTTATCGTACGGATGGTGATCTGGTATTTTTAACTGAAATCAAAGTAGGCAGGAAATACCGCATTGGATATTCATATGATGTAAACGTAAAAGACAGGATCCACTACAATTCCGGTTCGCATGAAATAAGACTTGGGCTTGATTTGGATCTGTTAAAAAACAGGATGTATACCCCAAGATATTTTTAGTTAATTTTTTTTCTAGCACTTAATGACCCGAGTATGAACAAGCGACTTTTAGTTTTATTCATTGCTTTTACCCTCACAGGTAACTTGGCTCAGGCTCAGATAACCCAAGCTGATAAATATTATAAAAGCTACAGCTATTCTTTAGCTATTCCTCTATATCTGAAAATTGCCCAAAAACCTGGTGACCCTGATCGCAATGAAGCCATCATCAAATTGGCTGACTGTTACAGGCTCACTAACGATCAGCTTGATGCCAGAGCGTGGTATGCAAAAGCCGTTACCCTTCCGACCAGCGAAAACATCAATTGGTTCTATTATGGTGAAGCTCTGCAATGTGCCCAGGAGTATGATATGGCAAAGGAAGCATTCGAAAAATATGATTACCTCAACCCATCCGATCCACGTGGTAAAGCCTATGCAAAGTTTTGTTCAGAAGTAAAAAAGATGAGCGAAAATCCTCCCGGTTTCGAAATTAAAAATGCCACCAGCCTTAATTCTGAGCAATCTGATTTTGGTCCTGCTTTTTATAGTAATGGAATTGTTTTTGTTTCCGATAGGCGCAAAAATTTTATGAATGATCAGAAATACGAATGGACAAATGCCAACTACCTCGATCTGTATTTTTCGACCCCTCGTTTCCCTGATGAATTTTTCCTGGATATGAATGAGCCGAAATCCTTTAATGAAAAATTTAACCACACATACCATGATGGCCCTGCTTCGTTTGCGCGTCACGATAGCCTGCTTTATTTAACCCGGACAGAAAAAGGGAAAGAAAAAAAAGACAAAGAAAAATTCAGGACTGACAGGCTTAAAATTTTCTACTCCAATTATAGCGGTTCCTGGTCGAAAATTGAACCCTTCTTTTTAAACTCCGATAAATATTCCGTTGGTCATCCGGTGCTCACTCCCGATGGTAATACAATATATTTTGTATCGGATATGCCAGGTGGATTGGGAGGAACTGATATATACACCTGCAAATGGAATGCTGGCAAATGGGGACCTCCGGTCAACCTTGGCGAAACTATAAATTCCTTTGGCAACGAAATGTTTCCGGCAGTCCATGGAGATCAGCTTTATTTTGCTTCCGATGGGATTGCCGGTTTCGGAGGTCTTGATATTTTTGAATCAACACTTTCGAACGGCAAATGGTCGAAAGCTGAAAATCTTGGACAACCGATAAACTCTTCTTTCGATGATTTTGCTTTGGTACTTGATAAAAGTGGTAAAAAAGGCTTCTTCAGTTCCAACCGTCCGGGCGGACTAGGAAGCGACGATATTTATGCCTGTAAAGTTATTGACAAAAAACCCATAGAGAAGCCTGCTGAAAAACTTCAGGATTCCCTTGCAATTACCATATCAGGTTTTGTTAAGGATAAACAAACAATGAAGCCTTTACCAGGCATTACCGTTTTTCTGTTGGATACTCAAACCGGAAAAGCTAAAGTGCTGAAAACGGATGAAAACGGACAATTTAAAACAACTGGCAGCAAAGGTATTTTATATGTGGTAAAAGGCATGCAGAATAATTACCTTTCCGATTGTTTTAATTTCAGATTCGAGACTTCCGATACAACACACGCTCTACTTACTCCCCGCGATTTATTACTCGATCACCTTGAAGTTGATAAGGTAATTGGTTTTGGCAGCACCGATTACACCTTCGAACCTATTTATTATGATTTCAACAAATGGTTCATTCGTCCGGAAGCTGCAAAAGAACTTGATAAGTTGGTTCAGGTAATGAGGGAAAACTCTGTAACTGTTGAACTTGGTTCACATACCGACAGCCGTGGAAGTAAAGAGTATAATCTTGATTTGTCGCAAAAAAGGGCTGAATCAGCCGTACGTTATATTGTGCTCCAGGGTATTGAAGCAACCCGAATTCAGGCTAAAGGATATGGCGAGTCACTATTAGTTAACAATTGTTCTGATGGCGTTCCTTGTACAGCAAGCGAACACCAATTGAACAGGCGGACAGAATTTAAAGTCACCGGTTTTACCACAAAAGATGTGAATTCCGAATATGATATGAGCAAATTTATCAGCGGTGAAGAAATCCCTGCCTACCTGCTCGACCGCGATTTCTTTATTGAATGTCTTCAGGACAGGAGGATGAAAAAATCCATCGCTAAAACTAATGAAAGTACATCATCTGCATCTGCTGAAATTAAAGTTCAAACTACGGATAAAACGGCTGTAGCAAAAGAACTGAATCCGGTTAAAGAAGAGAAAAAGAAAATTACTGAAAAACCGGCCGTTGCAGAACCTAAACCTACTAAAGCAGAATCCGCTGTCGCTGAAAAGCTAGTAAAAAAACCAGAACCTGTGAAAGAAGTTGTAACTACTTCTAATACCGGAACCGTCTCCTACAGGGTTCAGATATTTGCACTTAACAGGGAAAAACCACTGATTGATCCGGAGTTTGAGGATCTTTTAGATGTACAAATGTATAGGGAAGGTGGAATGTATAAATATACAACCGGGGTTTTCGATACACATGCTGAAGCATTACAATACCGTAGTGAGATGGTTAGAACCGGATTCACGGATGCTTTTGTTGTTACATTCGCTAACGGAAAACGAATTTATGTAGGCCCGTCAAACTAACAATTATTCTCAATTCACTTTAATTAGCCGGGGCACAATATTTAATTGTACACCGGCTAATTTATTTAATATTTATGGTTTAGCCGGAGCTTGATAATGATTAACTTCTATCATTTGCCATCAATTGTTTAACCAGCCCGGGCACACCTATGCCTGCAGTTTCATGAATAACTGTTAAGTTCTTAACACCTGAAAGCATTTCAGCATGAGGGTCAATTAAATAAACCGGGGTGTTTCCCTTCACATAATAAACCAGGCTTGCAGCAGGGTAAACCTTCAGCGAAGTTCCGATCACAATAAAAATATCAGCTTCCGCCGCCAGTTCTACTGCCGGTTCAATCATTGGCACAGCTTCGCCAAACCATACTATATGTGGCCTTAACTGGGAGCCTTTTTCACACAAATCACCTTTCTTCAATTCCCAGCCCTCAAGGGTATATACCAGGTTTTCATCAATTGTACTTCTCACCTTTTTCAGTTCGCCATGCAGGTGTAGCACGCTGGTCGACCCGGCTTGTTCATGCAAATCATCCACATTCTGAGTAATGATCCGCACATCATACTTTTTCTCAAGTACTGCCAGGGCAATATGACCGGCATTGGGTTTAACCTCGTATAATTGCTTTCGCCGCTGGTTGTAGAAATCAATAACCAACGCCTGGTTCCGGCGCCATGCTTCAAAAGTAGCTACGTCTTCAACCCTATGTTCTTCCCACAATCCATCCGAATCGCGAAAAGTACGGATGCCGCTTTCGGCACTAATACCGGCACCGGTAAGAATTACAATCTTTTTCATTTTAAATTTATTCTCGTTGTTATGGTATTTATGTTGATTTAAAAACAAGGTTTCCTACTGTTCAAAGCGACCACCAATTTAAAATAATGATGCTTCCTGTTATTTTATATAATTCCGAAATCTTAATTCATTTTTCCTTGCTCTATTCTCCTTTTTCAGAATTCGCCTTCCCTAAATCATCCTAGATAAAAAAAGCACTCCTCACGAATGAAGAGTGCCTTAAAATTAATATAAATTCCTGTTTAATCCTCGAAAATATGCATATTATCGAGAGTATCCATCATCCCTCTTACAGAAGCAGCAGAGTCTTCGAGCAATTTTTTCTCGGCCTTGTCGAGTTTAAGTTCAATCACTTCCTCAATTCCGTTCGCACCTAAACGAACCGGTACACCAAGGAAAACATCTTTCAGTCCATATTCGCCGTTTAGCCTTGTGCATACCGGGAAAATCCGTTTCTGATCATCAACAATGGCTTCAACCATCTGGGCAGCAGCAGCACCCGGAGCATACCAGGCGGATGTCCCCATCAGGTTAACCAGTTCGCCACCACCTTTACGCGTACGTTCAACAATTTTATCAATTTCATCCTTATTAAGCAGTTCGGTAATAGGGATACCGCCGACTGATGTATAACGTGGTAATGGCACCATAGTGTCGCCATGGCCACCCAATAACATGGAGTGTACATCCTTAGGCGAAAGACTAAGCGCTTCGGCAATGAAGCTACGATAACGCCCGGTATCGAGAATACCGGCCATACCGAAAACCTTACGCTCATCTTTTAGTGCGGCTTTATAAGCGCAATAAGTCATAACATCCAATGGATTTGAAACAATGATAATAATTGCCTCAGGTGAATATTTGATAACTTTTTCAGTAACATCCTTTACAATAAGCGCATTTGTTTTAATTAAATCATCGCGACTCATCCCGGGCTTACGTGGCAACCCTGAAGTAATAACCACAACTCCTGAACCTTTGGTTTTCAGGTAATCGTTTGTACAACCGGATACATGGGTGTTGAAGTTATTGATAGAAGAAGTTTGCCAGATATCAAGGGCTTTGCCTTCGGCAGTTCCTTCTTTGATGTCGACTAAAACAACCTCGCGAGCCAGGTCCTTGTGTGCAACAACATTCGCAACAGTAGCGCCTACATTTCCGGCACCGATTACAGTTATTTTTTTCATCTGTTTATTATTTTATTTTTTATTAATTCGGTCAGATGGAATATGCCATGAAAAAATCCTGGTTTTAAGTACGATTTTCCTTATGGCTTCTTCATGATTTATAAAATTTGATACTTACATTCTACGTCAGCTAAATTAATAAACATTTACATTATTAAATATAACTGAGGCAAAAATATTTCAGTTCGAATTTAATTCCGCCTTAACATCAAGTAAAACAGCCTTTTATTCCTGATTATTTTGTTCTCTTTTCTCATTAGCCTGCGCATCTATCACTGCAATGGCAGTCATATTTACGATTTCATTCACACTCGAACCCATTTGTAACACATGAATTGATTTATCAAGACCCATCAGTATTGGCCCGATAGCTTCGGCACCGGCTAATTCCTGTATTAGTTTATAGGCTATATTACTGGCTGTTAAATATGGAAATATCAATGTATTGGCGGGTGCACCAACCAATTTACTGAAAGGGAAATGCTCCGAAAGCATTTCATTGTTGATAGCAAAGTTTGCCTGCATATCACCATCCACAATCAGTTCGGGATGATCGCGGTGCAATATAGCTACAGCATCCCTTACTTTAATAGGTATGCTTCCTTCAGTTGATCCAAAATTGGAGTATGAAAGCATTGCAATGCGGGGCTCAATATTAAATGCCCTGACTGCCTCTGCTGTTTGAAGTGCTATTTCAACAAGAGTTTCGGCTGTAGGATTCATATTTACAGTGGTATCGGCAAAAAAGAAAGGACCTTTCTTGGTAAGCATGATATACATGGCTGATATCCTGTTGGCATTTTTCCTCTTTCCGATTATGCGCAAGGCCGGGCGGATAGTTTCCGGATAATTGGTGGTTAAACCTGATATCATAGCATCGGCATATCCGTTTTCAACCATACTAGGTGCAAAAAAGTTCCTGTGACTCATAAAATCAAGCGCAAGCTGAGCATTAACACCCCTCCGCTGACGTTTTTTATAGTACTGGTTTGCAAATAATTCACGCATTTCGAGTTGTTCCTTCTTGGTTGGATCAATAATTTCCACACCCGGTAACTCAAGGTCATACTCTTCGATCAGCTGTGTAATAATCTTCTTATTTCCTAAAAGTATAGGGGTTGCAATTCCTTCATCCAATACAATTTCTGCAGCCTTAAGAACTTTGTAGTTTTCTGCTTCGGCAAAAACAACGCGTTTCGGATTTGCCTGTGCACGAGCTTTTATTCGTTTTATAAGTGGATTTGTGAGCCCAAGTCTTTTATTGAGTTCAGCTTCATAGGCAGGCCAGTCGGTGATAGGTTTGCGCGCCACGCCTGTTTCCATGGCTGCTCTGGCAACGGCTGTAGCAACAAATAGTATCAAACGCGGATCACTGGGTTTTGGAATAATATATTCGCTTCCAAACTTTAAATTCCTGGCATTGTAGGCAATATTTACTTCCTCAGGTACCGGCATTTTTGCCAGGTCAGCCAGAGCATATGCTGCAGCAAGTTTCATTTCTTCATTAATGGCACGTGCCCTTACATCCAATGCACCGCGGAATACATACGGGAAGCCAAGCACATTGTTCACCTGGTTGGGAAAATCGCTCCGCCCGGTCCCCATAATAACATCAGGGCGTGCCGTAGTGGCTTCGGTGTAGGATATTTCCGGAATAGGGTTGGCAAGTGCAAAAACGATAGGGTTTGGCGCCATTTTCATCAGGTATTCCGGTTTCACAGCACCTGCAACGGACAAGCCGAGGAACATATCAGCGCCGTCCATGGCCTGTTCGAGGGTGTCGATATCAAGATCGGTAACAAATTCAGCTTTGTATTTATTAATATCGGTTCGCTTCCGGTTTATTGCACCTTTGCTATCGAGCATAATTATATTTTCTTTTCGGGCCCCGAGTTTCATATACAGCCTGGTGCAGGAAATCGCTGCTGCGCCTGCCCCGTTTACTACAATTTTAATATCCTCGATCTTTTTACCATTTATTACCAGGGCATTCAATAAACCTGCTGAAGTAATAATGGCAGTTCCATGCTGATCGTCGTGCATTACAGGGATATCAAGTTCGGCTTTCAAACGTTCTTCGATCTCAAAACATTCAGGAGCTTTAATATCTTCAAGGTTGATACCTCCAAAAGTGGGAGAAATTGCTTTTACTGTCTGTATGAGTTTTTCAACATCTTTTTCGTTCACTTCGATATCAAAAACATCAATATCGGCAAAAATCTTGAAAAGCAAACCTTTGCCTTCCATCACAGGCTTTCCGGCTTCAGCACCAATATCGCCCAGACCCAAAACCGCAGTTCCGTTTGAAATTACTGCTACCAGGTTGCCTTTAGCCGTGTATTTATACACATCCTCAGGGTGCGCCTGAATTTCGAGACATGGTTCCGCCACTCCCGGCGAATAGGCAAGCGAAAGATCGCGTTGCGTGCTATGAGGTTTGGTAGGTACTACTTCAATTTTCCCCGGACGTCCTTCAGAATGGTAGGTGAGGGCATTTTTTCGAATGAGTGTTGTCATGATAACCTTTTGCTAATCATTTGAATAATAAAATATTTTCTTACTGCAAAGTAACAAACAAATGAATTGTTACAAGGCTATATTCAAGTTAAAACTTCGTAATACATTGCAATTTGAAATGTGTCTAAATTACCGGATGAAGATAAATTCCTCAATACAGATGTTTCCTGTTGACAGTTAGCCGAATAGCGGAATACAGTGGCATTAAACCAAATTGTATTATAATTTTAAAATTGCTACTTTTGTGCTACCTTGATTAGGTTACCTGAAAAAGCAAGCCGTAAAAAAAATTAATTAATGACATCATACAATGCCTTGCGCAATATCACTTTTAACCTCATTAATCCACTAAGTCTTTCATTTTCTTTTTAATAACCCAATTATGTATTCATTTATTGAAGGTAAAATTGCTGATCTGAATCCTACTACAGCTGTGTTGGCCTGCCAGGGGATAGGCTATTCGATTAACATTTCTCTTAATACATATACCCAGATCCAGGGGAAAGAATCCTGCCGCCTGCATACACATCTTGTAGTTCGCGAAGACGCATTGATACTATATGGGTTTGCTGATCTTAGCGAGAAACATGTTTTTCAACAGTTGATTTCTGTGTCGGGAGTAGGTCCCAACACTGCCAGGCTTATTTTGTCTTCACTCACTTCAGCCGAAGTGGCAGATGCAATTGCAAACGAAAATGTTAAATTACTTCAATCAATTAAAGGTATTGGAGGTAAATCAGCATTGCGAATCATTATTGACTTGAAAGATAAAATCATGAAGGACTTGCCGGCGAGTGAAAATTTAATCTCTTCGCACAATACTGGCAAGCAAGAAGCGTTATCTGCATTAGTAATGTTAGGCTTTAACAGGCCAATTGCGGAGAAAGCCCTGGAGCAGGTAATAAAGGCTAACGGAGCAACATTGCCAGTTGATCAATTAATAAAAAATGCACTGAAAATCCTCTAACCAACGATATCAGCTGTATTTTAACTATTTTCAGAAA
The DNA here is from genome assembly GCA_038322655.1 of Bacteroidales bacterium. Lineage (GTDB taxonomy): Bacteria > Bacteroidota > Bacteroidia > Bacteroidales > UBA4417 > UBA4417. The sequence goes on from JBBQGD010000021.1 coordinate 17,266, forward strand.
ACAACTAACCAGCTAACCCTAACCTGTTGGCAGTAAATGACAAAGAATCCAGCGGTTTGAATAGATATATCAAATACATATCCAGGCTTTCTTTTTTTATAATACTCATATCTCTGGTCTGGGGTGTAAGTGCTTCTATTGGTTTATCTCCCAACGATCTGAAACAAGGTCATTTTATTTCTCCTCCTGATTCTGCAGGCTCTGATACCACTTTGCGTTTCCCGATTCCCAAAAGTCAGAATCCGTATGATGTCACTCCGTCCGGAGGTTTGTACCTAAACAATCCTTCGAATCTCAAGCAGGAAGTCATATATGATCCTAAATACAATGAATATACAATTACAAATAAAATAGGTTCTATCGATTACCGTAATCCGGCTTCATTTTCATTCGACGAATACCGGAAATGGGATACACGCCGTGCATTGGAAAGTTACTGGCAGGAGCGTGCCAACAGCTCATCAGATGCGACAAGGCTTGGAGTCATTCCACAGTTTCGGATCGGGGGCGAAGGATTCGACCGTATTTTTGGCGGAAATACCATTGATATTAAACCACAAGGTAGTGCGGAACTTATATTTGGTGTTATTTCAAATCGCCGCGACGATCCTTTTATCAGTGAGAAACTGAGACGTACCACGAATTTTAATTTTGATATGAAAATTCAGATGAGTGTTCAGGCTAAGATCGGCGACAAAATTGAATTCAATACCAATTATAATACTGAGGCAACTTTCGACTTCGAAAATAAACTGAAACTCAAATACGAAGGCAAAGAAGACGAAATAATCAAGTTGATTGAAGCCGGTAATGTCAGCATGCCGATCAACAGTACGCTTATAACCGGTAGTCAGAGCCTTTTCGGGCTCAAAACACAACTACAGTTTGGCAAAGCAACTGTTACAGGAATTTTTTCGCAACAGCAGAGCCAGGTTGAGAATATCACAGTTCAGGGTGGTGCCCAGACACAGAAATTCTCCACCAGTGCGCTTGATTATGAAGAAAACAGGCACTTTTTCTTAGGACAAGCTTTTCGCGATAACTTTGAAAGCGCTGTTGCAACGCTGCCCGTTATTACATCTAACATCAATATTACAAAAATTGAAGTTTGGGTAACCAATATCGGTGCTGCCATCACTGAGAACCATAACATTGTCGGGTTTCAGGATATTGGGGAAAGCAAGCCTTTTAATTCTAATATTCATACAACATCACAAACACGCTATCCTGACAACGAATCGAACGACCTTTTACATCAATTGGATACAAACCAGGTAAGAAATATCAATGTTGCTTCCGATTACCTGATCACACAAAAAGGATATGCTCCGGGTATTGATTTTGAAAAAATTGAGAGTGCCCGGAAACTGAATAGTTCAGAGTTCATGTACAATAGCAGGCTGGGTTTTATTTCCCTGAATACAACCATAAATCCGGATCAAACACTTGCAGTGGCCTACCAATATACAGTAATCGGCGACGATAAGGTTTACCAGGTAGGTGAGTTTTCCGACCAGGGTATTCCAACAGCCAGTTGCCTGATGGTTAAACTGTTAAAAAGCACAGCCGTCAATACCCATGTTCCATTGTGGAACCTGATGATGAAAAATGTGTATAACCTGGGCGCCTATAACATAAACAAAGATGATTTTATACTGAATATACTTTATACCGGCAATAGCAATGCAGTTCCCACAGGTTATTACGAACAGGGCCCCGAAGGGATTAAAGGTATTCCCCTCCTGCAGATATTCGGGTTAGATAAACTCGATCCGCAAATGAATGCTCCGCACGACGGTATTTTCGACTTTATCGACGATGCTGCCCGCAATGGAGGAACTATTCAGGCATCAAACGGGAGGGTGTTTTTCCCTGTACTGGAACCTTTCGGGAGTTACCTGCGGGCAAAAATCAATGATAAGACTTATGCTGACAAGTATTGCTTTGATTCTCTATATACCATGACCAAGACCGGGGCACAGCAATATCCTGACAGGAATAAATACCTTATGGAAGGGCAGTATAAATCGGAATCAGGCTCGGAAATATCGCTTAATGCACTTAATGTTCCTCAAGGATCAGTAAAAGTTACAGCCGGAGGTGTTCTGTTGGTCGAAAATTCAGATTATACTGTTGATTATACCCTTGGCCGGGTGAAAATTATAAACGAAGGCATACTCAATTCAGGCACTCCGATCAATATTCAACTCGAAAACAATTCCATGTTCGGTGTCTATAGCCAGACTTTGATGGGAGGGCATGTTGATTACAAAGTAAACAACGACCTGTTGTTAGGAGCAACCATTCTGAACCTCCACGAAAGACCCATAACTCAAAAAACCAATTATGGCGACGCTCCTATTTCAAACACGATTTGGGGGGGAAGTATAAACTACCAGAAACAATCGAATTTAATTACCAAAATAATTGATAAGCTTCCTTTTTACAGCACAAAAATTCCATCAAAATTACGCGTAGATGCTGAATTTGCACAGTTTATACCAGGGCATTCAAAGGCTATCGGACAATCAGGAACATCATACATCGATGATTTTGAAGGCGCTAAATCAACCATTTCACTTACAAATATCGCTTCCTGGTCCATTGCCAGTACCCCTCAGGGACAAACTACAATAAACATGTTCCCTGAAGCTGCTCCTGGCACAAAACTGGCTTATGGCTATAACAGGGCCATAACGTCATGGTACACAATCGACCCATCCGTATTTTACGATAAATCGAATTCCAGAAAACCTAAAAACATCAGTAATGATGAGCTTTCAAAGAATTCAGTCCGTGTAGTGTATGAAAACGAGTTATTCCCGAACAAGGAAAACCAGTACAATCAACCCTTAAATATAAATATTTTCAACCTTTCATATTTCCCTGAAGATCGCGGTCCCTATAATTATGATGTAAATCCGGGAACTTATTCAAGAGGGAGTGATCAATACGGAAAACTAAATGATCCCTATTCCCGCTGGGGAGGTATTATGCGCAAAATGGAAAACTCCGATTTTGAGGCTGCCAATGTCGAATATATCACATTCTGGCTGATGGATCCGTTTTCAGAATCCTCAACACCACGTGGAAAAAGAGGTGGCGACTTATATTTTAACCTTGGAGATATTTCGGAAGATATCTTGCGCGACGGACGAAAATCGTTTGAAAACGGGCTCCCTGGTTCAGATATAGTGACTGATGTAGATACCACCATTTGGGGAAGAGTGCCTACCATACAGGCACTGACACAGTCGTTCGACAGCAAGCCTGGGTCGCGCCCGTTTCAAGATGTAGGTTACGATGGATTACGCACCCAGGATGAACAAGGATTCTTTTTCGATTCGTTTCTACAAAACATTATTAGCCGTTATGGTGAATCTTCTGAAGCTTTTATACAGGCGAATAACGACCCTTCTTCCGACAACTTCCACTCTTTTGTGGGTGGTGATTACGACAGTGATCCCAAATACTCAAGCGTTGTTGAGCGCTATAAACTTTACAACGGGCCTGATGGCAACTCCCCGGCTAACACCGATAATAATTCAAATAATATCGGACAACGAAATCCAAATACTGAAGATTTAAATAATGACAATACTCTCAGCGACCAGGAGCGGTATTTCCAGTATGTGGTTCATCTTCGCCCCGAAAATATGGAAGTAGGGAAAAACTATATTACTGATATGTTCGACTCAAGGGGAACGGTAAAGCTGGCAAACGGACAAACAGGAGGAGCTTTGTGGTACCAGTTTAAAATCCCTGTTCAAAAACCGGATAAGGTTGTAGGTGGAATACAGGATTACAAATCAATACGATTTATGCGTATGTTTTTTAAGGACTGGGATACCGCAGTTGTCTGCCGGTTTGCATCTTTCGAACTGGAGCGGGGCGAATGGCGGAAATACTATAACAGCATGCTTACGCCCGGTGAATATATTCCCGATCCTAACCAGGACGGTACTTCCTTTGATATTTCGACACTGAGTATTGAGGAAAACGGCAGCAGGGTCCCTGTTCCTTATGTTGTGCCTCCCGGAATCAGTCGCGAGATAAACGTTGCTACCACCAATTACCAGCAATTGAATGAGCAGTCGATGGTTCTTAAAGTTTGTAATCTGCTCGATGGCGATGCCCGTGGAGCATATAAAACAACAGACTTCGATTTTCGCGATTACAAGAGGTTAAAAATGTATATCCATGCCGAAAAGTTGATTGAGTCGCAACCTCTTGATAAAGGAGATCTGACAGCATTTGTAAGAATGGGTTCCGATTTCACGACAAACTACTATGAATATGAAATACCACTTTCATTTACTCCATGGGGTACTTCAGCCGGGAATCCGGATGCCATATGGCCGGCAGAGAATATGATGGACATTGACCTTGCTAAACTGGTTGCAGCAAAGCAATCGCGCAACGATGAAATGAACCGTTCAGGTTCAGTTATCAGCCCAACTACTCCTTACGTTATTCCTGACGGCGATAATAGAATAACTATTGTTGGTTCACCAAGCATGAGCGATATCAGGGCAATGATGATCGGGGTTCGGAATCCCAAACGGAATCCTCGAAAAGTTGATAGCGACGACGGACAGGCAAAATGCGGTGAAGTCTGGGTTAATGAATTACGTCTGACCGATTTTAACGAAAAAACTGGATGGGCAGCCAATGCAAGGGTTGCTACCAATCTGGCTGATCTGGGTAATTTAATGTTATCAGGCGCTTACAGTACGGCAGGATTTGGAAGCATCGAAAAGAAAGTGAATGAAAGGCAGAAAGAAGCAATCAGCCAATTGGATGCAGCTACCAACCTGGAACTGGGGAAATTCCTTCCCGAAAATTCAGGCATCCGCATCCCGATGCATTACGATTATTCGCAAACTGTAAGCAAACCGCAGTATAACCCACTGGATCCGGATGTGTTATATTCTGATCAAACCAATGGCATGAACAAACATCAGAGTGATTCACTTGCAAAGCTTACTACTGACCTCACAAAAAGACAGAACCTGAACTTTATGAATGTACGTAAGGACAGGGTTGGAGCTGCTCAAAAACCCCAGCTCTGGGATATCGAAAACTTTGACTTGTCGTATGCCTACTCCGAAATCTCACATTCAAACAATGACATTGAATCCGACAAACAGAAAACATACCGGGGAGGCCTGGGATATAATTTTACCGCAAATCCCAAAAACGTCAGACCTTTTCAAAAAACTGTTAAGTCGAAATCACTTGCTGTTATCCGCGACTTCAACTTTTACTATATTCCTAAGTTGATTTCGTTCCGCACGGATATGAACCGTAACTATCAACGAAGATTACTCCGCAATAAAAGTGGCTCCCTTATTATTCTCGAACCAAATTACACCAAACGATGGGATTGGAATCGTATTTACGATATAAAATATGATTTCTCCCAATCTCTTAAATTTGATTACAGTGCTAACGTAAATGCTTATATCCATGAACCGGCAGGAGGTTATGAAAAGCAAAATAGCAATTACCAGAATTATCGTGATACGGTATGGAATTCGATAAAGAGTTTTGGATCGACAAACAGGTTCAATCAATTAGCAAACGTAAACTATACGGTTCCATTCAACAAAATCCCTATACTCAACTGGGTAACCCTGAATGCCCGCTATGGAGTAAAATACCGCTGGGAAGCCTCACCGAGTTCGCTGCAAACACGATTTGGCAATTCAATTGAAAATTCGCGCGACATCCAGTTAAACGGAGGGTTTCGGCTAACTACACTGTATGATAAAGTTCCTTTCCTAAAAAAAGCCAGGATGGACCTGCAAAGTAAAGGCCAGTCAAAACCAGGTAATTTACCCGGACGAGGCATGGCAAATCCAAAAAATGCTCCCCCTGATGTGACAAAAAAAACCGGCAAAAATGGCACTAATGCTGATAGTACGGAAAAACCAAAGAAAAATTACCTGAAAGAAATCGGAACCTATACACTGGGTGTTGTTATGTCAGTTAAAGACCTGAACTTTACATACTCCCGATCCAACGGTATTATTTTACCAGGCTTTACTCCTACTCCAGGCCCTTTAGGCAATAACTGGGATAATAATGCCCCGGGGCTGGGTTTCATTTTTGGAAGTCAGAAAAATATTACAGCTAAAGCATCCTCTTCAGGATGGCTTACAAAGGATACTTTGTTGAATAATCCTTATATTACCAGAGCAACAGAGAATTTAACATTTCGATCAACAGTGGAACCTTTACGAAATTTTAAAATAGACGTAACTGCTGACCGTACGTATGCAACCTCTTACCAGGCATATTACAAAGCAAATTCCAACGGACAATTTAACGAACCAACCTCACCACAGGATCGTGGTAATTTCAGTATGTCGTACATTATCTGGGCAAGTGCTTTTAAGAAAGATAACAGCAATGATCAAAGCCCGGTTTTTGAACAAATGCTTTCGTATCGGAAAACTATAGCCGAAAGACTGGCAAATGAAAACCCAAACTCTGTAGGTGTTGATTCACTCGGGTATCCTAACGGATACGGGCCTACCCAACCACAGGTTCTGTTTGCTTCCTTTATGGCGGCATACAGTGGGAAGAATCCGGATAAAATTAAATTCAATGCTTTCCCTAAAATACCCTTACCTAACTGGCGAGTTACCTACAATGCCACACAGGGAATTCAATCCCTGCGAAAATATTTCCAGTCGTTCAGTGTCTCACATGCCTATCGCTCGTCGTATTCGGTAAGTGGTTTCCTTACAGACAGCAAATATCAGGAAGAAGGTGGTTTCGCAGCAGCAGTTGATAATGCCAAAAACTTCATACCCCAGAAACACATGGATGTGATTACTGTTACTGAACAGTTCGGACCGCTGATTGGTTTTGATATGACTATGAAAAACAGTATGATTGCAAGGATAGAATACAGGAAAACCCGAAATCTTGCCTTAAGTTTTGTCAATAACCAGATTACTGAAATGAGAAGCAATGAGTTGGTTATAGGTACCGGTTATAGGTTTAAGAGCGTGCCATTTAAAGTCAGGTCATTGTCAACCGGAAAAGCTGTTCAAATAAAAAGTGATCTCAATATAAAACTTGATTTCTCGATCCGCGACAATAAAACTATATTACGTCGTATCGAAGAAAACAACAACCAGATCTCGAGCGGCACCAAAGCAACTTCAATTAACTTGTCTGCAGATTACATGGTCAGCCAGAAACTGAACGTACGTCTTTTCTACGATCAAACTATCAACAAACCTCATGTTTCAGCACAGGTACCTACATCCAATATCAATGCAGGTCTGTCACTCAGATTTACACTATCGCAATAATTGGTTTCAGGTTTCAGATGTATGGAACTCAAAGTTTGGTAATTTTGAATTTTGGTCTTGAAACCAGGAACTTTTATTCAGAATCATTCTATTTTAAGAATTGTTGATTGCAGGTTGTTTACAATGTTTAATTTTGACATCGAAAAAAACAAAACAATGAATATCCCAGAAAATCTTTATTACACCAGTGATCATGAATGGATCAGGGTTGAAGGAAATACCGGCATTATAGGTGTTTCCGATTTTGCGCAACATCAATTAGGCGACATCGTATTTGTGGATGTGGCAACAGTGGGCGAAACGCTGGCTGAAGGCGATACTTTTGGCACTATCGAAGCAGTGAAAACTGTTTCTGATTTATTTATGCCCATAGATTCGGAAGTAACAGAGTTCAATGAAGCGCTCAACAACGAGCCTGAACTGATCAATAAAGATCCTTATGGTGCAGGTTGGATTGTGAAAGTAACTATTACTGACACTTCAAAATTATCCAACCTACTCACTGCTGAAAAGTACAAAGCACTGGTAGAAGCTTAAGATTCAAATCCGCTTACCTGGTTTCCAATGCCCGAAAGGTAAATTAATCCCCACTCTCCCTAACTGGGACGGGTGTGGATTTAATATTTACCGGATAAACAACTGAAAGATTAACCAGTTTACCAAATGCTAATTTTATTTTCTGCAAATTCTGCAGAGCTTTTGAATTATTAAGAATCGATGACAAGAAACTAAGTTCACGTTGAAATCAATTTTAAAATCGATGTATTCCTGGAAAATAAAGGAAACCCTTTTGAACACTCAGGAAAAAAGTATAAAGATTTCCGGAAAGAAAAATAGCTGTCAAATTCGTTCTAAGCAACTCAGAAGCGGTACAACAAAAAATAGCAAAAGGGAAATTTAAGCAAATAATTGTTGTAATTTAGCAGGTTCAAAGGCTACAATACAAGTATCGCATAATTATACAGGTGATGGAACTAAAAAAATCAAAAAAAGCAGATCTTGAAAGCAAGAAAGGTATATTCCTGCAAATAGGCCTGATATTTTCGATAGCTATTATGCTGGTGGCTTTTGAGTGGAAGAGTACTGACGTTCAAAATATGGACACGTTTAACACCCGAAATACTAATAACGAAGTTGAAGAACTGGTGCAGATAACCCAACAAATCACACCTCCCCCACCACCAGCTCCGCCACCACCATCAATTGTATTAAATGTAGTGGAAAACACTGCGCAGATCAATGATGATCTTTCTATTGATGCAGGAGCCGACGAAAGCACCATGGTTGATGAATATAAAACTCCGGCTCCGGTACAACAGGAAGAAGAATCCGAAATACAGGAACAGGAAATCTTCCGGGTGGTTGAAAATGCACCAGCTTTCCCTGGCGGTGATAATGCCCGGATGAAATTCCTTCAGGACAACATAAAATACCCTGCAATGGCGCGTGAAAGCGGTATACAAGGCACAGTATATGTTACTTTTGTTGTTGAACGAAGCGGCGCTGTGACTGATGTTAAAATTTTACGTGGTATCGGCGGTGGTTGCGATGAGGAAGCTGTTCGTGTTGTAAAAAACATGCCTAAATGGGAGCCCGGAAAACAACGGGGTAAACCTGTACGTGTGCAGTTTAACATGCCGATCAAATTCACACTGGCCGGCTGATCTGAAAAAATATAAAAAAGAGGCTGTCTCTAAAGGACAGCCTCTTTTTTTACAAATTATCATTCCTGTCAGATAAACTTTGAAGATTATTTCACAAACTGTTCTGCCGGTTTTTTGTTAATTTACTACTAATTATATGATATGAGTGTTTTTAAACCGGAGATTTTCCAGGGAAGCATGTCGTACAAACGCTATTTCGAAGGCTGGTACTTCAAGCACGTTTCGAAAAACATGGAACTCGTTTATTCATTTATCCCCGGGATTTCGCTGAATCCGGAAAATCCTCATGCATTTATCCAGGTAATAAACGGACTCACCGGAAACACTCAATATATTGAGTATCCGCTTTCGTCATTTAAATTCAGTAAAGACAGTTTTATTGTTCAGGTTGGAAATTCAGTTTTTACAGCCGGTAGTATGTTGTTAAGCATTAATTCTCCCCTGATCAAAATCAATGGCAGACTTGGTTATTCGGGAAGCATAAAATACCCGGCTTCATTTTTGTCCCCCGGAATCATGGGCTGGTATTCATTTGTTCCTTTTATGGAATGCAAGCATGGTGTAGTTTCTGTTTCACACCGCATTGACGGGAGTTTGTCAATTAATGGTGAACTTCTTAACTTTTCAGGAGGCAAAGGATATATTGAGAAGGATTGGGGAAAGTCATTTCCTGAATCATGGATTTGGTTTCAAAGTAATAATTTCGCGAATTCCGATGCCTGCATCATGATGAGTATAGCCAAAATACCCTGGCTGGGAAGCTTTTTTACCGGCTTCCTCGGATTTCTTTACTATCAGGGTACATTTTACCCGTTCAGTACCTATCATAAATCGGAAATTACAGCACTGAACCTGTCTGATGAAAAACTGACCATCGGCTTTAAAAGCAAAAAACACGAGTTGAGAATTACTGCTACACTTAAAAACTCAGGAATCCTTTTGGCACCCAAATCCGGGCTAATGAGCCGCAGGATCAAGGAAAGCGTTGACTCAGAACTGGAGATTATATTGTTGGAACTAAACGGAACAGAAATTTATCACGATCACGCTTCACGTGCAGGGCTCGAGGTAATTGAAAATATTTTTGAAATTGTGAAAATAAAAACAAAAAAGCAAAAAGTGTTTGCCTGATTGTTTCATTCTCTTTTTTGAATAATGTTTTAAAGAATAATATAAATCAATTGATTAGTTCAAATACACCTTTAACTGCATTATAGCTGTATATTTCACCTGTCTCGATAATATAATGCCAGCCATTAATAGCCAGCAATCCTTTTACGTATTTTTCAGCTATAAAGGGATAGGTCAGCAGATGGCGGATCTGCTCAACCACATTCAGTTGCTCAGCAAGCCATTCGCGCGAAGCATAAGTGCCTTCGGGCAGCATCTCCATTACTTTATCTTTTACAGGAAGCGCAAGTTCAAGCCATTTGCGCGTATGAGGTAGTTTCAGGAAATATTCAACAGGTTTAAATAAAGCAGCGCAACCTCCGCAATTGGAATGTCCGCAAACTACAATATTCTCAACTCCTAATGACTCAATAGCGAATTCGATGGCCGATATTGCGGCCAGGTATTCACCCGACACCTTGTAAGGAGGAACGATATTGGCAATATTGCGGATAATAAATAATTCGCCGGGGCCGGTTGCAGTTATCATCGATGGTACCACCCGCGAATCGGAACATCCGATAAATAAGGTATGAGGCTTTTGCTCTTTTTCAAGTTTGGAAAAGAGTTGTTCATATTTTTCAAAATCATTCTGCCGGAAAGCCACGGCTCCTTCAATAAGTTTTTTCATACATTTTAATAAAAGTGTAATTCAAATTAGACATAATGTCTATAAACAACTAAAAGGAAGTTTTGTAATTTTTATCGTGAATTATTTAAATGCAGCAATTTCATTTTGTAAATGTACGTCTGATAAATTTCATAAAATATAATTTCTCTCCGCTTTAAAACACAATAAATATCACTGCATAGATATCACGATGAATAGGGGCAGATCAGTTTTTTAATATTATGACTTTCGATATTTTGAGAAAATTGCTAGACAAGACAAGAATTTATTTATAAAAACTATTCATAAAATTTGTCTTCTTTCCAGTTTTTAGGATTGTTTTCAATATAATTCTGAATGCGTTCAAAGGATCCCGCATCGCGAATGATATGATCGTAAAAACGTGATTGCCAGTTAAAATCCTTGTTGATCCGATGGGCATATTTGGAAACAACGGATTTATAGGATCCCAAAACAGATGAAATTGTTCCCGAACCTTGGTTTTGAAAACGCAATTGTCCGATTGTTTTGTTGGTTGGGGCGGGAACGGGGGCGATTGAATTGGGATCGGCGGAATTGGTGGCGATGGGATCGGCGGCGATGGGATCGGCAGGATCGGCGGTGGCGGGATTGGCGGCAATGGGATCGGCGGGATCGGCGATGGCGGGATTGGCGGTGGTGGGATCGGCGGTGGCGGAATCGGCGGAATTGGTGGCGATGGGATCGGCGGCGATGGGATCGGCGGCGATGGGATCGGCGAAGAGACAAGGCATTGCCTTGTCTCTATCGTTTCCCCCATCATTCCCATCATCGTTCCCCCCAACGTTGCCGTCATCGTTCACGTCAACGTTCACGTCAACGTTCCCGTTGTATTTCATTTTATCAATAATCAAAATCCCATGAAAATGGTTTGGCATAACCTGAAAATTACCCAATTCAATAAATGGAAAATGGATCGGGATTTCCAACCAATATTGTTCTGCCAATTTCCCTGTTTCATTCAGATGCATTTCAGAATTAATTATTTCACCGAAATAATGCCTGCGGTTTTTCGTGCATATTGTAATAAAATATGCACCATTCCAACCGTAATCCCAATTTTGCATACGGGCAGAAGATATCCGATATTTGTTCCAAAATTTTTCAACCATTTCAATGGATTGTTATATCAGCGTAGGGACAATGCACAGCCTTGTCCCTATTCCGGATGAAAATATTCATAAACAATTTTACCTTTCGCCAAACCAGCCTCCTTTTGTATTTCATCAAGCGAAGCCTCTTTGATGGCTTTTACCGAGCGGAATTTGCGTAACAAAACAGTAGATGTAGATTCACCAACACCGGCAATTTCTGTAAGCTCGGTTTTAATGGTTCCTTTTTCACGGCGTTTGCGGTGATGGGTGATACCGAAACGGTGTGCCTCATCGCGCAACTGCTGAATAATTCGCAGAGTTTCCGATTTCTTATCAATATATAAAGGAAGCGAATCGCCGGGATAATAAATTTCTTCCAGCTTTTTGGCAATTCCGATTACAGCTACTTTGCCATGAAGCCCAAGTTTATCAATGCTTTCCATGGCAGAACTGAGTTGCCCCTTGCCACCGTCAACAATTATTAATTGAGGTAAAAGCTGGCTTTCGTCCATCACGCGTTTATACCGG
>JBBQGD010000022.1:0-28303 GCA_038322655.1 Bacteroidales bacterium
AAAAACGTTATTGAAAAAAAGATATTCACCAACACCGAAGATCTCTTGCCTGTGGTTTCATTCAATGTTAAATCCAACGAAGAGGACGAGAAAAAACACAGAGATTTTTCTAAGAGAATGAAGGAAAGAGGATACACAGACAAGCAGATCAGGATTTTGGTAGATTGGTTCATGCGCGTCAGAAAAACGATGTCCTAGAAAAGTGGGAAGTGAGAAGTCGGAAGTGAGAAGACAGAAGTCGGAAGTGAGAAGTCGGAAGTCGGAAGTGGGAAAACAGAAGACCGAAGACGGAAGACAGAAGACAGAAGTCGGAAGACAGAAGACAGAAGTCGGAAGGCCAGGGAACAGAAGAGAATAACCAGGTGAAAATATTAGTAGGTGCAACTCCTGACTAACTACCGACTGAGCATTGTAGGTGAATAGTGAATAATAAACTTGACAAAACAATTGAATGATAACTGAATGACTACTGAATGACCACTGAATGACCACTGTATGACCATTGTATGACCATTGTATGACAAACTGAAAGACCATTGCATAACTACTAACAATTAACTTATTAACCAATAATCATTATCTAATATATGGCTACAAACAACGAAGCATGGGGATCGAGGGTAGGATTAATTCTTGCCATGGCAGGCAACGCGGTAGGACTTGGAAATTTTCTGCGTTTCCCGATGCAGGCGGTTCAAAACGGCGGAGGTGCCTTTATTATACCTTACCTGGTGAGTTTCCTTTTAATGGGTATACCTCTATTATTTGTTGAATGGTCAATAGGCAGATTTGGTGGTCAGTTTGGCCATCATACCACACCATTTGCATTCCATAAAATGAATAGCAAGTGGATATGGAAATATATAGGTGTATTTGGGATTTTTTCGAACCTGTCGATTGCAGCATACTATTGTTATATCGAAAGCTGGACACTTTCCTATACAATCCATTCGGCCGTTGGTACCTTCAATGGTATGTCGCAGCACGGTGTTGCTGATTTTTTCACTAATTACCTTGATATCAGGACAAGTACTACTGGTATCCCGTACGAAGCTGTTGTCTTTTTTGTATTGTGCCTGGCTTTGAATATCTGGATACTGAGTAAAGGATTAAGCGGTGGAGTAGAAAAGGCAGCAAAAATCATGATGCCGCTGCTTATTTTATTTGGTATTTTCCTTGCGATACGGGGAATTACGCTCAGGGCAGGTCACGAAGGCGCTTTGTTTGATGGCACAGTCGGGCTGAATTTTTTATGGAATCCACAATATGATTCTTTGATGAATCCCAAGGTTTGGCTGGCTGCAGCAGGACAGATATTTTTTACGCTCTCACTTGGGCAAGGCTCGGTTCAGTGTTATGCATCCTATGTAAAGAAAAAAGATGATATAGCTTTGAACTCTATGGCTGCCGGATGGATGAATGAATTTGTGGAAGTTGTACTTGGAAGCGCCATTATTATTCCGATTTCAATTGGGTATTTTGGTCTGGATAAAGTAGTGGAACTTACTCAGCTTGGCGGGCTTGGCCTGGGCTTCAGAGTAATGCCTTTCTTGTTTGAACAATGGGGACCGATCCTTTCAGTGCTTGCAGGTGTTACATTTTTTGGTTTGCTGTTTTTTGCCGGCATAACCAGTTCCCTGGCAATGGGCACACCATTTATGTCGTTCCTGATGGATGAATTTAACTGGCGCCGGAGCAGGTCTGCTATTGGATTCGGAGTGGCAGTGCTGATTCTTGGGTTACCAACTGTATTATTCTTCCAGGAAGGCGTTTTTGATGAATATGATTACTGGGCGGGGACAGTTTCGCTTGTGGTATTTGCCATGCTCGAAATTATATTATTCTCCTGGGTATTCGGACTAAAAAAAGGATGGGTCGAGCTTACTTCAGGAGCCGATATCAAGATTCCCGGTATTTATAAATTCATTCTTAAATTTGTTACTCCTATCATGCTGATTGCTGTTTTCTTCGGATCAGCGGTCAGGCCGGCAAATGATGACTGGAGCAAAATTAGTTTCCATGGCTGGGAATTACATCATGAAAGTATATTGGGACAAATGTTCCACAACAATATTGGTCCGAACCATAAGTATTTCAGCAACGATTTTTATTCGGAAAATTCAGGTATTGTTGATTCTGTTTATATATTGAGGAAGCGGAGTTACGTTAGAGTAACAGATACTACAAATCCAGCTAAAGAATCAACATCCTATGAATTCAAAAAGAAAAACCACTTAACAGTTAAAATTGGCGACCGAATAAAAACCGGTGATGTATTGTTTACGGGTGGTAAAATCAATAAGGTATTTTTTATCGATATCTCACGACTGCTTCTGAATTCTATTTTTCTGCTTATAGGTTTTACTGTTTTTTACGCTTATCGCAAACGAGTGCGTGAAAACAGGATTTAAAAGAACCTGACAGCTTAATTGTATTGCATTAATTCAATTCTAAAAGGATATTCAATATGGAAACTCAGGCTCTTATACTTATGGTCTCGGCCGAATTAATTATCACAGCCCTTATTGTGTATTTTTTTATATGGGTACTAACAGCCAAACCCGGGAGCGAAAAAAGTTCCTATATTAACCTTCAGGAATAACGTTTACTTCTATGGAAGCTGAAAAATCAGAATTCAGAAAAAGCCTAGGCTTTATTGATTCCACTGCCCTGGTGGCAGGTTCTATGATCGGATCGGGCATCTTTATCGTGAGTGCCGATATAGCCCGCAATGTTGGCGCTCCCGGCTGGATGCTTATGGTTTGGCTGATAACGGGAATAATGACCATTTTTGCTGCTCTCAGCTACGGGGAACTTGCTGCAATGATGCCAAAAGCCGGTGGTCAGTATGTTTACCTGCGTGAAGCATTCAATCCATTGACAGGTTTTTTATATGGCTGGACATTTTTTACGGTAATTCAGACAGGGACTATTGCTGCTGTAGCCATGGCTTTCGCCAAATTTGTGGGTGTGCTGGTGCCGTGGTTTTCCGAAAGTCATATGTTGTTTGAAGTAGGATTTTTGAAAATAAGTACAGTTCATATTTTAGCTATAATAATGATTATTGTACTGACATTCAATAATTTACTTGGAATCCGGAATGGTAAATGGGTTCAGAATGTTTTTACTTTCATAAAGGTCGGACTACTGATAGGCTTTATTGTTCTGGGGTTGTTCTTTGCGCGAGACCCGGAAGCTTTTGCTGTCAATAAAAGTTATTTCTGGGAACCTGTTGCCATGGACGGAAAAGCATTGGCTGGATTTGCCCTGATTGCAGCTATTGGTGTTGCCATGGTAGGCTCTTTATTTTCTTCCGATGCATGGAACAATATTACATTCGCGGCTGCTGAAGTAAAAAATCCCAAGCGAAATATTCCTCTTAGCCTGGTGGCAGGCGTTACTCTGGTTACTATCCTTTATATGCTGGCTAACATGGCCTACCTGAATGCACTTCCGCTTCGGGGAGTTCAGGATGGAGCCGGCGTTTTTGATAGAGGTATTCAGTATGCAGTGAACGACCGCCTTGGATCAGCAGCTATGTACGGTTTATTCGGATCCATGGCAGCAATGTTAATGGCGGCTTTTGTTGTAATATCAACATTCGGTTGTAACAATGGATTGATCCTTTCAGGCGCCAGGGTTTACTATGCTATGGCTAAGGATAACCTGTTCTTTAAGAAAGCAGGAACACTGAATAAGAATGCAGTACCGGCAGCAGGATTAAAGGTTCAGGCAGTTTGGGCTTCGTTGCTTTGTTTGTCGGGAACGTATTCAAATCTTCTCGATTATGTGGTATTTGCAGTTTTGATTTTTTATGTGCTGACGATAGCAGGCATATTTGTGTTACGCCGAAAATTACCGAATGCTGAAAGGCCGTATAAAACCTTTGGATATCCGGTTGTGCCTGCTATTTATATGGCAGCAGCATCATTAGTGATGTTTGTTTTGTTAATCTACAAGCCGGCCTATACCTGGCCCGGACTAATTATTGTAATAAGCGGAGTCCCTGTATATTATATCTGGCGGAAATGGGGCACACGGAATTAGTGAATAATGAATAATGATTATGGATTAGTAAACAATAAGAATAGATTTACAATTATCCATTTAAACTTGGTGTGACAAATAAATTTTTCATAACTTGCTTATCCTTAAACCTGAAAGGATTATTTTTAGAATAGAACGTATTAACCTTTTCCTTAGTCTGCGCATTTAATATGATCCGTTTATGTTTAATGATATAAAGAATTATTTTAATTTTAATAAGGTAGAGCGGGGTGGTATTATAGTACTCCTAGCTATAATAATTCTGGTATTAGCATACCCGTATTTGATCAAAGTAAAGGTTAAGGATAATTCGGCTGAATTTCTGCAATTTGCAAAAGAAATTGAACAGTTTGAAAAAAGTCTGAAAAATGCCGCTGATTCTGCTGACGAAGCACGAAAGCTTGACTTTCAGCAAATGGACAGATCGGTTGCCGAAAATAAACTTACACCATTCATATTTAATCCAAACATGCTTCCGTCAGAGCAATGGAGCCGGATGGGTTTGAAAGACTGGCAAATAAAAGTGATTAAGAAATACGAAGCAAAAGGAGGTAAGTTTTACAAAAAAGAAGATTTTAAACGAATGTTTTGTATTTCACCTTCTGAATATGATATTCTGGAGCCCTATATTTCTATTCCAGAACAAAAAAACGAATATGCCGACCGAAAACCTGAAATTAAAGAAATTAAAAAACGAGTTTTGGTTGATCTTAATGCTGCTGATTCAGTAACTTTATTGAGTTTGTATGGCATAGGCCCGTCATTTGCCAGGAGAATTATTAAATACAGGAACCTGTTAGGCGGTTTTTACGATAAAACGCAATTACTTGAGGTGTATGGATTTGATCAGGGAAAACTTGATAAAATTGAAGATTTCTGTGAAGTAAGTTCCACCGGAATAAATAAAATTAAAATTAACTCAGTTAAAGTGGATGAACTTAAAAAGCATCCGTACCTGGATTATTACACAGCCAAAGCAATAGTGGATCAGCGGATAATTCTCGGTCGTTACTCAACCATGCAACAAATTAAAGTAATACCCTTAATTCACGAAGAGTTATTCAATAAAATCCAGCACTATTTTGCACTTGAATAAACCTGCTAATTCTTTAACTCTAAATCCTCAAAATGTTTCCGAATAAAATTATCATTTTCTTATTAATACTTCTTTGCTCTGTTTTGCTTAAGGCCCAGGACGAGGTCGATCCGTTGATTGAAAAAATGCAGAAAGCTAAGGGCATAGAGAGAATCGATCTAATAAATGAAATCTCTGTGGTTTACCGGAAAACTGACAGGTTTAAGTCGTTGGATTATTCCAGACAGGCATATGAGCTTTCAGTTGAGAATAATTATCTGCCCGGTAAAGCATTTGCAAAGAAAAACGAAGGAGTATGCTGGTTTTTTATCGGAAATGGTGATTCTGCAATTTTATGCTATAGTGAGGCTTTGGATATATATTCTAAAATCGGAGATAAAAAGGGCGTTTCAGCTTGTTATAATAACCTGGGATTAGTTTCGCAGGAGACTGGAAAATATAAGGAAGCTTTAAATTTCTATCAAAGATCAATAGATATAGATGCCAGTCTGAACGATGAAATCGGGGTAGCTATCACAAAAGAAAACATGGCTGATATCTATATTTATCAGGGCAATGCCAGGTCTGCACTCAAACTGACTAATGAATGTATAAAAATTTATTCCGACCAGGGTTATAAACCCGGCTTGCTGGCAAGTTACACCAATAGAGGTGCCGAATACGAATACCTGCAGCAATATGATAATGCCATTCGTGATTTTAAGGAAACATTAAGACTTGCAATTGAACTCAAGGATAAATACCAGGAAATTATGGCGAACAGTAACCTTGGATTTACTTACTGGAGCATGAAAAAGCCTGAAACAGCAATGAAATACCTGAATCTGGCACTCGAGATGAGCGATGAATCAGACGATGCATTCAATATTGATAAAACTCTTTCGACCATAGCCGAAATTTATACTTCTCAAAAGGAATATACAAAATCAATTGAAATTCTGCAGAAATTACTTAAAAGGAATGAGGATACTCAGAATATAAGGCAGGCATCGGCGGTTATGACTTCAATCGGTCGGAACTTAATTGAACTCAATGAAATTGACAAAGCCATGGGATATTTATTGAAAAGCCTCCAGATATCTGTCAAAATAAATGCCAGATACGAGATGCTTGAAAACTATAGGAATCTTGCCCATGCGAATTCAATTCTCCACAATTTTTCAGCTGCCGACAGCCTTCAGGATCTTTTTGCAGAAACCTATACACATGTATTTAACAGCGATTCAATTGCAGACATCAGAAATGAGAAGGTTAAAGCTAATGAAAGGAATTCATCTTCAACATCACCTGGTAGTGATTGGATCATAGCTTTTTCACTGATGATAATAGTATCACTCCTTTCTGTTATAGCTTATCGGAAAGATAATGACGGAAATTAAAATGGAGTTTAGATTGTAGTTTGTTGTTGGTTTGAGAATTTGAAGTTTATCTTTTACTTCCCCATACCTGAACTATAACAATTCCTGTCAGCATAAGCAAGCATCCAGCAAGATTCTGTAAACTGAGCATTTCATTAAGTAGCAGCCAGCCCCCGATAACTGCAAAAACTGTTTCAAAACTCAAAATAATAGTTGCATAAGCAGGGTGAACATATTGCTGGGCAACAACTTGCAAGGTATAAGCAATCCCAACTGACATCAATCCTCCGTATAACAAAGGCCATGCAGCTTGAAAGATTGTTTCGGTAGAGACCGTTTCGAAAATAAACCCAGCCGCAAGGCTAAGTATGCCACAAATGGCAAACTGCAAAGCTGAAAGCGGCAGTGCTGCATGTGTATCAACAAGTTTATTAATTAGTTGAACATGAATTGCCCAAAAAAACGCGCTCAGCAAAATAAGTAAATCTCCATTCTGTAGTACAAAAGTCCCGCTTATAGTGAGCAAATAAAGACCTGCGAGAGCTATTAAAGTGCCCATCCACAAAAGCTTTGTAATATGCTGACCGATAAAAACTCCGATGAGTGGGACCAGTATGACATAAAAACCTGTGATAAAACCTGCCTTACCGGCTGTAGTATACACCATGCCGGCCTGCTGAAGTGAAGCTGCAACAAAAAGGACTAAACCGGCTATTAAACCGCCTTTCAGAATATTTCTTTTCTTCGCTGTCGGACTCTTGCTTTTGAATTTAATCCAGAATAACAGTGGAAGCAATGATATACTACCCAGTAAAAACCTTATGCCATTGAACGTAAACGGACCGATATACTCCATTCCGGCACGTTGTGCAACAAAAGCAAAGCCCCATATTGCTGCAGTAATCCACAGCATGATTATCGCCCCGCGATTGTAAACACCTTTTTGCATACCCGTAATTTATGCCGCAAATGTACTGAAATTCAATGATGCAAACTCCAGACTCTAAATCCAAAACGCCAGTTCCCAAGGCTCAAACAAAAATTGAATAACCACCGAATAACCACCTACTGACCTATGAAAATGAATAATGAATAAAGAATATAGAATATAGAATAATGAATAAAGAATAATGAATAAAGAATAATGAAGGAAACTACACAATAATATAACAACCGAATGACCATTGTATGACTCCTGAATGGTCATTGAATAACCATTGAATGACAACCGTATGACCACTCACCTCACTCAAATTCTCAAAAACCTTCAACCTCTGAATGACCACTGACTTTTTTCTTTGACTCAAATTCACTATCTTTGACATACTAAAACAATTTATTATGCAAATTTTATTATTAAGTAACTCAACGAACCAGGGTGAAGACTACCTTGGATGGCCACAGGAAATCCTCCGGAAATTTCTGGAAAAAAATAAAATTAGATCCTGCTTGTTTGTCCCTTATGCAGGTGTTACCGTTTCATGGGATGAATACACCACGCGGGTACGCTCCGTTTTCAGTATATGGGGATGTATGCTTGAATCAGTTCATAACAAGCCTGACCCTGTAATCGCAATAAATGAAGCTAAATGCATTGTAGTAGGTGGCGGGAATACATTCCGTTTAGTACAGATGATGCACGAAACAGGGATTATGGCAGCCATCACGCAAAAAGTGCTTGCCGGAACGCCTTTTATCGGGTGGAGTGCAGGGTCCAATGTAGCATGCCCGACTTTACGGACTACAAATGACATGCCTGTTATTCAGCCTTCGTCGTTTGATACACTAAACCTGATTTCTTTTCAGATCAATCCACATTACCTGGATGCAAATCCGGAAGGTCATGGAGGAGAAACCCGCGAACAACGTATTAATGAGTTTCAGGCATTGAATACAGATATTATAGTTGTTGGTTTGCGCGAAGCCACTGCGTTGCATGTGGATGACAACAGCCTGCACCTTTTGGGAAACAGGCCTATGCGATTATTTATAGCGGGAAAAGAGCCTGTAGAATATCAACCTGGAGAAGATATCAATTTCCTTTTGAAAAACTGATTCTTTTATTCATTATATTCTGAAAATGAATAAACGCAGATCGTTCAGGAAAATATTCTGCTGAATGAACTGCGTTTATCTTAATTTACTCCTGTGTTGGAAAATGCGTTAAATTAATAAAACCGGAGAACATTAGAAAATGTATCTTATACTTAACTGGCTTTGCCAGAAGAACCAGTTGTTGGTATTGTTATAATAATTGCCGGCAAAGTTGATGCCGGGCCTTAGATCCAGTGAGAAAGCAAAGGGAATATCGGGATCAAATTCAATTCCAATCACGCCATCAACACCTATAAAAGCTCCGTTGCCATATTTATACCCGCTCCAGGAACCTATGTGAGCGCCTGGTCCATAGTACCATTGGAGATTGCTCTGTATTGGAGTATGAATTTCGTACATGGCCGATATTGTAAAATAATTTGAAGAACCTCCGAGCGTAAAATCAAGAGCTTTGTTATCTGATAAAAAAGTTTTGTAGGATATGCCTGACGGACTTCCTAACGCCAGTCCAAGTGAGTGTTCATATTGTGCTTTTGCCGCAAGCAACCCGAGAGCCATAAAGCAGGTTAAAAAAAGTTTTCTCATACTAAAAGAATTTATCATAATTAATCTGTTCTGTCAAAATCCTAAACGATACTTTTTGTTGCAAATTGTATTCTCAATGATATTTTTATAAATGCATAGTTTGACACAATTAATTCTTACTTTCTTTTTATCTTTGCATCATGCACGAAACAATTCTGATTCTCGATTTTGGTTCGCAATATACTCAGCTAATTGCCAGGCGTATACGCGAACTAAATGTATATTGTGAAATACATCCGTTTAATCATATTCCTGAAATTGGTGACCATATAAAAGGTGTAATATTGTCGGGCAGCCCGTTTTCGGTGCGTGACAAAGATTCGCCGGCACCCGATCTTTCTTCTATCAGAGGTCGTTTCCCTTTGCTCGGGGTTTGCTACGGTGCACAATATTTATCACAAACCGATGGAGGAGTAATAGCTCCTTCCGAAATCAGGGAATACGGACGTGCAAATCTTTCATTTATTGATCATCAGAATGAATTGGTTCGTGGGATGACTGATGGAGGCCAGGTATGGATGAGCCATGGTGATACAATTCTTGAAATACCTGAGAGTTTTAAAATTATTGCCAGCACTCCCGAAGTAAAAGTTGCTGGTTTCTGCATCCGGGGTGAACTTACTTATGGAATTCAGTTCCATCCCGAGGTTTATCACAGTGTTGACGGGATTGTATTATTACGCAATTTTATTGTTGATATCTGCGGATGTAGCCAGGACTGGACTCCGTTGGCTTTTGTCGAGACTACTGTTGCCGGATTAGAAGCGCAGCTTGGTACTGATAAAGTTGTACTTGGCCTTTCAGGAGGCGTTGACAGTACTGTGGCTGCCGTATTGCTTCACAAGGCCATTGGCTCTCAGCTTTACTGTATTTTTGTTGATAATGGATTGTTACGCAAAGATGAATTTCAATCTGTGCTCGACTCATATGAGCATATGGGACTAAATGTGAAAGGTGTTGATGCCGGCAATCGTTTCCTGGAAGCATTGAAAGGAATTTCGGAACCTGAAGCAAAACGCAAAGCAATCGGTAGGACTTTTATTGAGGTTTTTGATGAAGAAGCACGTCGTATCAAAGATGTAAAATGGCTGGCACAAGGCACTATTTATCCTGATGTTATAGAATCTATTTCAGTAAAAGGCCCTTCAGCAACAATAAAAAGCCATCATAATGTTGGCGGCTTGCCTGATTTTATGAAACTTAAGGTGGTTGAACCTCTCAAGAGTCTTTTCAAAGACGAAGTTCGTCGAGTGGGTAATACATTGCTTGTTGATCCCATCATTCTTAACAGGCATCCTTTCCCGGGGCCGGGTTTGGGTATCCGGATACTGAGTGATGTAACTCCCGAAAAAGTTGCTATCCTGCAGGAAGCAGATGCAATATTTATTAACGGGCTTAAAAATCATGGTTTATACAATTCTGTTTGGCAGGCCGGAACAATGTTGCTTCCCGTACAATCAGTTGGTGTGATGGGGGATGAACGTACTTATGAAAATGTTGTTGCTCTGAGGGCCGTTACTTCAACCGATGGTATGACTGCAGACTGGGCTTACCTGCCTTATGAATTTCTGTCAGCGGTTTCGAGCGAGATTATCAATAAAGTGAAAGGTATCAACCGGGTTGTTTATGATATCAGTTCAAAACCACCTGCTACCATTGAATGGGAGTAAGTATTATTAAAACTGATCTTTGAAAAGTAATACCTGACACCTGAGCGATTAATCAATATTGGTCTGGTTTTTGTTTACATTTACACGCATTACCTGGTTCTATATATAAACAAACATTTGTTGCTATGCGTTTTCGTTTAATTACACTACTTCTACTGATAATTGCTGTTACAATATCTCAACAAACGAATGCACAGGAAGTAATTGTGAAACGTTCATCGGTAGTTGAGAAATATAAGGGCAAGCCTTGCTATATACATTTCGTTAAAAAAGGTGAAACGCTTACTGCAATTGCTAAAGCGTACAATATTAGCATTGAAGAACTCAGCTCTGAAAATCCCGTGATTGCCGAGGGTTTGAAACCGGATATGGTACTTCGGATTTCTCAAAAACCAATGGTCGTAATTCCTGAAGCTGAAATTAAACCACCGACAGAAACAAAGAATGAACAGGTTAAACCTTCAGCGGATGCTAATTATATAATTTACCTTGTAAAAAAACAGGAAACCCTTTATGGAATATCGAAACAGTATAATCTCACTGTTGATGATATTTTGAACGCTAATCCGGGGCTGGAAGTTTTGCAGGAAGGAATGGAAATCAGAATTCCAAAAACAAAACCTGCTGAAAAACCTGTTGTCAGCGAAGTTTATACAAACAGAGTGAAAATTGCGGATACTATTCCAAATGAAATCATTGTTAAACCAGGAGAGACACTATATAGTATAGGTAAGACCTACAATGTTACTGTCGATGATTTAATCGATCTTAATCCGCAGTTAAGTGAAGGTCTTAAAGCCGGTATGGTTTTAAAGTTAAGGAAGTCCCCTGAAAAAAAGGTGAACCAACAGGGAACAGATAATGAACTTATCGTTTCCCTGATGCCTGTAATTCCCGCCGAATGCTACGATCCAGCAAATATAAAAAAGAACTACAATGTAGCGATCCTTCTGCCTTTTTTACTCGACGATGCTACTGCGGCACTTGAATCGCCGGAACAAAAGGACCCTACTGAGTTTGAAAATTTTAATTACTTTCAGTTTTATGAAGGTTTCATGTTGGCGGCAGATTCACTCGAAAAAATAGGGCTTCACGCACGTATTCAAATTATAGATGGGGATAAAATAAATGATACTTTAACGATTAAAAAAGTATTGCGTAAACCAGGTCTGGATAAAATGGATCTCATCGTCGGGCCGGTATATGCGAATTCCTTCACTGTTGCAGCCCGGTTTGCCAGGAAAAATGAAATCGGAATAGTAAATCCGTTATCCCGTCGCGAAAATATTGTTGATGGAAATCCTTTTGTGCTGAAAATCCAGGCTTCAGGTATTGGTATTGCTACTAAACTTTCAACATTCATAATCAAACGATATCCGAATGCAAATATTCTTGTTGTGAGAAACGATAATAAAGAACAAAAGCAACTTATTAATTCTTTTACCTCCCAGATGAAAGCCGGACAAGCCAATCGATCATTTAAAGGCAGCATGCAGGAAGCATCCTATTCAACGGATATGATGTCAGGAGTTGCAAAGAAACTTAAGCCCAATGTTAAAAATATTGTGATTTTCTTTTCTACCAGTAAAACCAACGTTCCCAATTTTGTTTCACTGCTTAATCCGCTTTCAAGATCAAATGATATTATGCTGATGGGAATGGATGGATGGGAAGATTTTGACCTGGAAACTGAATTCCTTGTTAACCTGAATTTTCACCAGATTACTTCAAATTATATTGATTATGAAAGTGAAGCTGTGAAGCAGTTTATTGCCCAATTCAGGAACAAATACGGAGCTGTGCCGTTAGCATCGAAACATGCTTACCTCGGATATGATGTAGGGTGGTATTTTCTTACTTCCCTGATGTTATATGGAGAGAAGTATATCTCGTGTATTCCTTCATATAAATTGAACGGATTGCAATATAATTTTAATTTCTCCCAACCTTTGATGGGGAATGGACTTACAAACCAGAATATTACCATTGTTAAGTTACAGAATTATAAAATGGTGAAGGTTGAGTAATTAAGTTGGAAGTCCGAAGTCAGAAGACCGACCCCTGGCACCTAGCACTGGGAACCCGGCACCCTTATCCCCCAATATTCCGGCAATTTAATCTTGCACAAGCCAAAGATGGTGAAAATGAGAATCTGATAATTATTCCAATCCATTTTTATACTATCGCCTGGTTTTCTCTTCCTGTAAAAGTTATAGAGGGTTTAGAAAAATAATTACCTCTTTTCCAGAAACGAAGCAAAAAATCCAGATTATCTAAATACAGCACTCCTTCTTCAGTTTTAAAAAAGGGTAATTCAGTTTTAAAGTTATCAACGCAAAACATTGCCAATTCTTTTGATAATTCCTCGGCAACAAACAAGCGCATAATGTGTTCTTCGCTCTCATTTTCATTATAAAATGGATTGTTTTTAAAAGGAAAAGCACTGTTAACTGCCAAAGCAATTTCTGTTCCACTTTTAGAATTAAAAAACACTAGGCCACTCTCTGAAACTTCTGAAAAATCCTTTATTTCATCTTCTTTGCCAAAGAATCCTTCATCTCTTGCTCTTTGTTTGGCTTCATCTATTTCTTTTTGGGATAGTTTTAAAGAGTTAGTAAAGAACTCCATATAATCTTTAAGAAATGATTCAATTTTATCGGAACGCATAAATGCAATTTGCATGTCGTTGTTAAAGTCTTTAAATGCTGTAAGCTGTTCTTCTAAAATCTCATCCATATCTTTAGTCTGATGATCCAGGAAATTGACGGCAATTCTGCTTTCCATTGAATTCTTTTCATCCAAAATCAAGTTCGGGCTATATTTGGCTTGAAAATAAATTCCTGAAAACCACCATTCATTTCTCCATTTGACAATACCCATAAAAAGAATGGTATCGATTTCTTTTAGAGTTTCAGAATGGTCAAATGACTTTTTCGTCAGGTTAAATTTCTTGCCTGATGCAATATGCTCCAGATAAACATTTTCTTTGTCGTGACCTTTGTAGAAGAAATAACCTTTTATTTTTTTTGAAATATTCAGGAAATCTTTACTCAAACTATGATGCTCACCTAAAATATATGCAACCCATTCCTGGCCTTTTAGTCCAAGTAACCTTGTATATGCATTATGAAGCGTATGGTCTCTGTTTTCATTTAAGTAGCTTAATAAATATTCAACATTCTTGTTTTCTTCTATAATATCATACTCCTTATCATGCAAATCCATTAATGTATCAGGATAAAATAAGTAAGTTTTAAATAAAAGAGTGTCAATCAAATTTCTGGCTATATAAAAATCAGTCTCTGATTCATCAATAGAATAATATTCTTTTAAATGTTCATTTTCCGGCGCATATTCCCATTCGTTTTTAAAAACATCCATTACTTTCTTTGACGTTTCAAAAATAAAACTATTAAATGCAGCAAAGAACTCATCTTGCTGGATTGAATTCATAAAATACCAGATCAAAAAGCAAATATCCTGAAAATTAATTTCCTGTTCATAATATTCAGCTACTTCATAAAAAGGCAATTGTTTTCCATACAGTCGTTTATGAATCGCAATAAAAGAATTCCAAATATTAGTTCCTGAAATTAAATCTTCAAAGTATGATGTCAAAAAACAAGCTAAAATATCAATATCAGCATTGTCTAAATACATCTGAAGTAAAAATGATTGTTTATTGGTTAGAATTGACAGTTTAACTTCATTACAAAGTTTTAAATAATAACTGTCTGTAGAAACCTGATTATCATACGGTTTTAAATCCAACCACTGTTTTATATATATACGCTCTTTTAATTTGTTCATTTCAAACTCAGTCTTTAATAGCTGCCAAATTTAATAGTTAAATTTCATTTTTATAGATAGAGTTTGAAGTCCGGAGACCGAAGAAGGAAGTCCGAAGTCAGAATGCTGGAACCCGGAACCCGGAACCCGGCACCCTTTTAACTTATATGCCTCATTATCCGTGCAATTTAACCCTGCGCCAATCCTTTATTCCTCCCGGCCATAATAGCAAGTATTTCCGAAGCAATTTCCTCGATTGATTTGGCAGTTACACTTACAAGAGTCCATTCAGTGTGAAGGTTATAGTAACGGTTGGCAAAGTTGATTTCCCGTGTCACATATTCAGGTTCCGAATAGTTTTCTATTTTTCCACCCAATCGTTCATTGCGTGTTTTACGCAGTTCCGAAAGCCTGGATGCATTTGTAGTAAGGCAGAAAATTTTCGACGAATCAATTTGAATGAGAATTTCAGGGGGAATTAAACCCATAATTATGGGAACATTGGCGGCAAACCAGCCTTTATAGGCTAGGTAAATACTGATCGGGGTTTTAAAAGTACGCGAAACACCCAGTAAAATAATGTCTGCTTCATTCAGACTATCTGTCCGTTGACCATCGTCGTGGTTAAAAGCAAACTGCATGGCATCAATTCGCTGAAAGTATTCTTTATTCAGTTTATTATATAGACCGGGCTGCTGAGAAGGCTCATGGATAAACTGGCTCGAAAGCCTTGTCAGCAAAGGCCCCATCAGGTCGATTGTTTCTACATTGTTTGAATGACTTTCGCGGATAATAAACTCGCGAAGTGAGTCGGTAACCAGCGTATGAACAATAAGGGCTTTCGATTTCCGGGCATTGGCAACAATTTTTTTTATTTCGGGTTGCTCACGAACATCTGAATAAACAATCACATCAATATACATACCCTGAAACTGGGTGAGTGCAGCATTCAGAGCCTGGCGGGCTGTTCGTCCTGTACCGTCTGAAACAATAAGAACCTGGTTCAAAATATCACTGTTTTTATAGAAGGTGATTTACCCCTTTTATTATTTGAACAAAGTTAACGAATTTACATGTAAGTTAAATTACGGGGTATGTGAGATGGAATGAAGCTATGAAAAGTTGCCGTATTCGTAATACATAGAATTATTGCTGTTTATGAGATATTTTACTATTTAAGATTTAAAGCCTCTCGGCAATTAGGTATACCAAGTGTTACGCCAGCATGTTTTTATTAGATGGCATATATTTCCTCTGTATTCTTCTTCATTATTCTATCTGCAATATCAATTGCATCGTTTTCCGAAATCCATTTTTCTTGAATTAAATCTGTAAGAGCTAATGCGATTCCTTTTCTTGCTATTTTTGCATGTCCTATTAAATTTTCTATATACAAATCATCACCACCAAAAACCATTATCTTATTGATTGGCGAAGTCTTAATATATTTTTTCAGGAAATCAACAGAAGCAATAGGATTAATTGTCCATGACCAACACATATCAACTATTGCATTTGAATAATGCTTTGTTAAGGATATTATCGGCTCATAATATGGATATGATATGTGAAAAAAAACAAATTTGGTATCTGGACTTAATCGACATAAGTTGGCACAGTCGGAAGGGTTAAACATTACATTTTCTAAACTCATGAAATTATTCATGGCTTGGTGTCCTGTGTGTAATTTTACAGGTAACTTGTTTTTAGTTGCTAATCCAATGACATACCAAAATAAATAATCCTGCAATGTTTTTTCTTCTTTTTCACTCAATTTAATTTTCGAAACTTTTTTTGAAAATAATTGGTCAGCTACCTCAATTGTTGTTTTTTGAAAATCAAGCCGCCTGAAATATGCAATCCCAATTTTAACTCCAACTGCATTTTCAGAATACTTATCAAACCACCAATCTATAATTTCCAGCCAATCACTTAGCTTGGTAACTTCGGGAAGAATATTCTCATTGTATTGTTTTATATTCATCCTGATCATACCAATCGCGTCAATATCCTGATGCAGTATGCTTGGTAATTCAGTTACTTTAAATGGCCTACCTGGAGGATTAGCAATACAACATTTTATATTTGCCCTTTTTAAAGTCTCCGCGTAAAATCCTTTTTTTCTATATTGTATATACTTTTCTTGTATCTCAGGAATTTTATTTTCATCCAATTGTGATACACCATACAGATCACTTATTGTTTCTTGAATCACATTTCCATATCCTGTATGTTTTACTAATTTCCAATATGGTTCAATTATCTTCCACTTATCAAGCGGATTCATCTCCGGTGATGAAATAGGATCAATCTCATCTTTTGTCATTCCCGATGACACAAAATCAAATTTGGAGTAAAGTCCAAGAATCGTAGTCCAGTCATCACACTGTATAAATGGTTTTAAGCAATCTAATCGTTCAAATTCATCTATTAAATGCTCATGGGTATCAATCAATTGAATATTCCCAATTTTCTCATAAATTATATCAAAATTATCATTCATACAATTCTTATTTGCAGGGTGCTCATTTCAAATTGGCTTTACCGGGTGGTATAAGAATATTAGCTGCTTATTCGCTTTCAGCTCATGAGATCGTTTCGCTAAATTGCATGCTTCATTCCTGTCAAATTACACAAAAGTTGAAGCGAGCTACAACCCTTTAATTTACTACTGGTTCGTCTAATTTTTATATACATTGTAATATGTAGACATTATTCCCAATATTCATAAGTTTACCAGAATAAAGAGAAGTTTACCAATACATTATACGACTTGTCTAAAAAAAACAAGCCAACTATACTTCAGCAAGAACTTTTTGATACGTTTTTGTTCCTGCATATATTTCATCTCTGAGAGGATTCAATTTTTTCTTCTTAATTCTAATAATCTGGTATACAAAGAGTACAACATTTGCCAGTAATGCAACAAAACTTACAGCAAAGAATGCATTAGGATTGTGAGTTGTAGGGATGGGAGCAATTTTGTCCGCAAACTGTGGGACAGTCATTACAAACATTATCCAAAGTGCTAGAGTCGATGCCCTGTGTTGAAGCCATGCCCCTTTAACAATAAAAAATGCAGGAATAGTACATGAAAGAAGCAATGCTACTCCACAGTAAAAAGAGTGATCGGATATGCAGTTATAGGTATAAGCAAAGTTCCACAGATCATAAGCTATAATCCATCCCCAAATCATATCCGGCCATATCATGTCCTTTGATTTGCTTTTTGATATTACAATACCGAACCAACCGCAAATTGTTAAAATATTAAGTATTCCTGCAATCCCGTTCATTATGTTCCAGGGCCCTGACATGGTCCAAAGATTATCAGCATATCCGCCCTCCCAAAGACCGAAGCTGTACACTTGAAAATCTCTGATGCAAGCTTCCAGGATGTTAATAGCAAGAATAGCTGCCGGGAAAACAAGAACCCATTTTTTTTTGGCTAAGGATGGAATATACCTGATGGCCATAAAACCCAGAACACCAGCCAGTGCCGAATAAGTCTTAACCCAGTTAAACCATGTACCTGTACCATATTCATTTCCCGAAGCTGCAGTTTTGGGCCAAACAAAAACAGTAAGTATTATCGGCACGATAAGAAAAAGCAGAATCCCTCCCCACTTCGTCGTTCTTCCAAATTCATTAAAAGCAATCAAAGTAAACGTAACAATGAGTAAAATTACCCATCCGTTCCATCCCGGCATTTCGTATAAATAATTCATACATATTTGGATTTAGGTATATATTCTTATCAAAATTATAATTCATCTTTGTGTACAAGGTTGATTCCTGCATATTTTCCAATGGGCTCATAATTTCACTAATTGCTCTCCGCAATTATTTGATCAGCCTCCCTATGTTACCTGTCGGAAACTGAACTGTTTCTTTGTTTCAAAGTACGTAAATATACAATGGTACGGGCAATTATAAATATCAGAACAAATACAAAAATAATGGTTGCTCCCGAGGGGATATTGTAGTAGTAGGATATAAATAATCCTGTAATACTTCCGGCAAAACTAATGATCATCGAAAGAATGATGATTTTCTTAAGATCATTTACAAACAGGTTGGCTGTACTTTGAGGTATAGTTAAATAAGAAATAACGAGTATAATGCCTGCCACACGTATGTTGATCACAATCACTAATGCAACCAGGGTCAGCATAAGATAATTAAAAGTCTCAACCGGGGCGCCATGTGAACGGGCATATTCTTCGTCGAAAGAAATAAATAAAATAGTACGGTAAAAAAGAATGAAAACAGCTACGGTTACTACCGCCAGAATTCCCATTAATGCCAGGTCGGTTGCATTGACTGTAAGAATACTACCAAAGAGGTACGACATCAGGTTAGGGGCATAACCGGGAGTAAGAAAGATGAAAATAATACCTACTGCCATCCCGAATGACCATAAAATTCCGATTGCAGAATCTTCGCGGATATCGGTTTCTTTCGACACCAGCCTGATCCCGAAAGCGGATAAAACGCTGAAAATGGCGGCCCCGAAAATCGGGTTTATTCCAAGGAAATATCCAAGACCGATTCCGCCGAACGAAGCATGTGTGATTCCACCGCTTATAAATACCATGCGGCGCGCAACAATATAGGCACCTATAAAACCACAAGTGATGCTGGCCAGGAAAGCAGCCTCCACGGCATGGCGGACAAAATCGTATGAAAGAATTCCTGCCATGTTATTCGTGGGTATGTTCGTGGGTATGTTCGTGAGGGGCGAATTCCTGGTCGAAATCGTGGCTGTGATCGTGTTTTTGCAGCACCGTATGAGGAACATCTCCGTGAGTGATTATCTGCAAAGGGCAGTTATATCCGGCAAGTTGTGCTTCAGTAATGATATTTGAAGGATGGTAATGAAGATATGTATTAACGCATGCAATTGTTTTCACAAAATAAGATATGGTGCCAACATCATGTGAAATGATCATGATGGCCATTTTTTTATTCAGTTTCTGCAGCAGTTCATACATTTCGTGTTCAAAACGGTTGTCGACAAAGGTATTCGGTTCATCGAGTATTAATAGT
The DNA here is from genome assembly GCA_038322655.1 of Bacteroidales bacterium. Classification (GTDB taxonomy): domain Bacteria; phylum Bacteroidota; class Bacteroidia; order Bacteroidales; family UBA4417; genus UBA4417. The sequence goes on from JBBQGD010000022.1 coordinate 19,650, forward strand.
TTCGGGGAAGAAATAAGTGCCCTGCAGATAAATACTCTTTGCAGTTGTCCGCCTGAAAGTTCGCCTGCTGTCCGTTTCGCAAGATGACTTATTCCCATTTGATCGAGTAAGTCATGAGCCTGTTTTTTGTCTTTTGACGAATATATGCTCAGTCCTTTTCCAGCTGACATTAATCCTGAAAGTACAATATCCTTTACCGTAATCGGGAACTTTCTGTCGATATGCGATTGTTGTGGCAAATAACCTATAAAGCTTCCTTCCTGATTGTCAAAACGTTGTATCGTGCCCGAAACAGGCTTGATCAAACCTAATATTAATTTAATAAGCGTGGTTTTTCCCCCTCCGTTCGGGCCGATTACACCAATAAAATCCTGTTCTGAAACTGTTAATGAAACATCGCGCAGTACAATTCCGTTGTCGTAACCGGCTGTAACATTATCCAGTTTAATCAGTTCGTTCATGGATTAACTTTTATATCAGTTAGATGCAATCAAATCAGCGAGGTGAATCATATTTACAGGCCAGTCCTCAGCCATCGGATCAAAAACAACGACTTTCGCATTGATTTCCCTGGCAATTGCTTCAGCATTACGGGTATCGAATTCCTTTGAGATAAAAATAGCTTTAATTCCTTTCTTGTGGGCGGTTTTTACGAGTTCTGCCATAAAAGCGGGCGATGGCTCTTTTCCATCCTGTTCAATGCTTATTTGTTTCAGGTGATAATCACGGGCAAAGTACGCTAACGCAGGATGAAAGATCAGGATATATTTTCCTTCGGATCCGGCAAGTTTAGCACTGATTATCTGATCAACAGAATCGACCAACACATTAAATTTAGTGAGATTCTTTTTATAAAATGCGGAATTCGTGCTATCAACAGTAATCAGAGCGTTGCAGATATTAAAGGCTTGAATTTTCATGCATGAGGGTGCAAGCCATGTATGCGGATCAATATTATATCTATTGTGCTCCGTGTTTTTATTCCCTTCTTCATTTTCATGATTATGCCCGCCAATCATTACAATGCCTTCACTTGTATTGATAACCTGCATTGCAGGATTAGAGGCTTTAAACCGGTCGAGCCAGGCAATTTCAAAATCTAGGGCACCAAGGGCCAGGTATAATTTAGACGATGCTATTCTCTCCATATCACGCGGAGCTGGTTCGTAGGTTTCGTGATTTGCACCAGTGGGCAGCATTACCTGCACATCCAACTTATCACCGGCAATAAATTCGGCCAGGTATTTCTGAGGAAGAATACTAACGGTAAGTTGCATTTTACTGCTTTTAGCAGGTTTATGCTTACACGACACCAGTGATACAGTGGATAACAGAACGAATAAGATGAAAATATTCCGGAACATGAATGCAAAAGTACGAATTAAGGCGATTACCGGGCATTATACTGCGAAAAACATAAACTCACTTGATATATCAAAATAATATAGTCAGGGTATTTGAGAATTACTCTCCCTGCATTGCTTATTAAGTTTTTTGTTATAATTTTAGTTAATACACTTTCCTGTCCAAAGACGAGCCGTAATCAAGTGTATATTTCTGCTGTTTTTATTCAGTACTGTTAATTTATGTGAATTTAATATTTTTTCCAAAGATTTCTTTAATACATTTTGGTTTTTAATTGTCTAATATATAACAGTATAAAAATGAAAGAGACAGGGTTAATAAAGATCATTTTTATTAACCTGTGAATATGTTATTAAATCTTGAAATATCATGAAAACTACAAAAATAAAAAAAATACTGATCGCGCTGGATTACGATCCTACTTCACAAAAAGTGGCAGAAACAGGTTTTATGATGGCAAAATCCATGAATGCCGAAGTTACATTGATGCATGTAATAGCTGAACCGGTATATTATGCTTCAGCCGAATATTCTCCTATAATGGGATTAAGCGGTCCTTTAAATAGCAGTGGCTTTATGAGCATTGAGACTGAGGCTGAAATAAAAAAAGTGTCTCAGCATTTTCTTGATAAATCAAAAAAGCACCTTGGTGATGATGCCATTCAAACCTTTGTTACCGAAGGTGATTTTGCTGATTCTATTTTAGATACCGCAAAAACTATACACGCTGATATAATTGTAATGGGATCACATAGCCGGAAATGGCTGGAAGAAATTCTGTTAGGAAGTGTTACAGAAAAAGTTTTGCATCACACAACTATACCGCTTTTCATTGTCCCGACTAAAAAGAAGGTGTAAAGCCTATTTTAGTGCCTCATTTACTACAAAATGAATTCAAAATGCTATTTGCTTAGACATGTATGAATTCATATGCTTTTATGCAGAAAGAACCAAGGATGATTCCCTTTGCAATAAATCAGTAAGAGCAGTAGTATTACTAATTTTTAGTGATTATCATTATAAAGCAAAAAACCATGAAAGTCAAAAAGTTAAACACAATAGTAGGAGTTTATGATACAAATGATGGTGCAATTACGGCATTAGAAGCTCTGAAAGCAGCAGGTCTGCCTGTTAAAAATATGTCTTTTATAAGCAAAGCTGATATCATTGAAAGCAAGCTATATGCAACGTCAAGTGCCACTATAATAAATGCCCCGCTTGAAATAGGGGCTGTGCTAGGCCCAATTTTAGGCGTAATGGCGGGAGTCAGCGTTATTGCTGTCCCAGGGTTGGGATTTTTATATGGGGCAGGTGCAATTACAGGTGCGGTGGCTGGATTTGATTTTGGATTGGTTGGAGGAGGGATTACTACTTTATTGCTGACATTGGGAATTAAAAAAAACAAGATTGCAGCCTACCATAAACATCTGGAATTAGGCAAATACATTATTACAATTTCAGGTGATAAAGCATTGGCCGATAAGACGAAAAATATTTTACATACAGTTGGTCATCATATTGATTTACAACATCATTAAAAATAAGCCGGATAAGAACTAAATGACCTATTAATATCATAATGTTCTGGCTGTTTCTTGTCGCATATCAGCCGGGCCGTTTCTTAAACTTTATTCTTTAAAACAAGAGCTTCGATCCAAATCCTAAAATTTTGTAACCTTAAATCAGATAGTTCGTCAGATTGATATACAAAAAATCCAGAAAATGAACTCATCCGAATTTAAAGTAAAGGCAGAAGATCTGATTCAAAAGATACGCGAGCTTATTGAAGAAGGCAACGTAAATCGGATCATTATTAAGGATAACACTGGGAAGGTATACATTGAGATTCCTGTTACCCTGGGAGTGATTGGTGCATTGATTGCCCCTGTGCTTGCGGCAGTGGGAGCATTGGCAGCCTGGGCAGCCGATTTCACCATCGTAGTAATACGAAAGGATCAGTGATTTACTTTACCGATTTTCTCTTCAATAGAATCGATTTTTTGTTGCATTCTTCCGGTTTTGCCGTCGCGGATATCGAAAGTAACAGTGCAGTAAACCCGGGTGCAATCCTTCTGGAGCAATGAGTATGCTTTTGTTACTACCAACTGTGCATCTTCAAGGGTTTCGGTTTCGATAATTGTTCCCATAGCACTGAGTTGGTACGGGAAACCGCATTCACGGATCATCGCAATAACACGGCTAACATAAGGACTTGCACTTGCTCCCTTATCTGTTGGAAACATGGCAAATTGCATAAGGACTGACATGATGGTTAGGATTTGAGGGTTTGAGGTTTTTGGGGTTTGAGAAATTTGAAGGTTTGAAAGGTTCGAAGGTTCGAAGGTTCAATGCTTCGCGTTCAATGCTTTGCGTGCAATTGTTGAATATCCTCCACACTTAATTATTTACTCTTCGTTATTCACTTTCATCTAACAAGAATGCTATTAACTGAAATACAGCAATATATGAGTTCTATTATTTCAATGTATTTCAACTTATTTCAATGTATTTCAATGTATTTCGAATCCTAAAGTTAGTTCCTGTTTGTGCCATTATTTAATGGTGGTTGTCTTTTCATTTCTCACTTTTCGTTATTCACTCTTCAGTCTTCGTTTTTCACTATTAATTTTTCACTCTTCATTCCAGATCTCCCACGACTTTTCAGCCTGTAACTCAAGCATTTTAGAGCCGTTATGTGTGGTGGCACCTGCTTCACGACCTTTTCTTAAGAACAGGGTTTCTGCCGGATTATAAACAAGGTCGAATAATAAATGTCTCGTGCTCAGGAATTGATACGGAATATCAGGACAGTTGCCAATAGCAGGGTAAGTCCCCACCGGAGTAGTGTTGATAATAAGTAAGTTATCTGATAAAATATCCTCTGTAAGTTGAGAATAATTCAGAATTGATTCCTTTTCTCCTGATCGAGATACTAATGTGTAATGAATACCTAATTCCTTCAAAGTATAACAAACAGCCCTGGCGGCACCACCGGTTCCCAGCACGAGTGCATTGGTATGGTGTAGCTTTAATGCAGGTTGCAGTGATTGGCGGAAACCATATACATCAGTATTATAACCTGTTAGTATAACCCGGGTAAAGTTTCTTTCAATTTTAACACAATTTACACCGCCTATTGATTTGGCAGCTTCCGTAATGTGATTGAGATAGGGTAGAATGGTGACTTTATACGGAATTGTTATATTAAATCCTTGTAAATCAGGTTGTAGCTCAATTAAGGAAGTAACTTCAGAAATATTTTCCAATGGGAACAGTCGATAATCAGCATCGGAAATATTTTCTTCAGCAAACTTTTTTGCAAAATATTTCGCCGAAAAAGAATGTGAAAGCGGGTATCCGATCAGTCCGTACAAACGCATGATCAGCTGACTGTATTTTTCCTGGTGAGATTGATGTAAACTTTGTAGGCATAATATAAAAGTGCCAGTCCAAGAACAGCAACCACAACAATATCAATTATATGGCTGTAGGTCATTACTTCGGACCAGTTGCTTTTTAGTTTAAATCCGACATAAGTTAGAAATGAATTCCACATTCCTGCTCCCAAAATAGTATAGATGATAAACTTCCAAATATTCATCTTGCCCAAGCCAGCCGGGATGCTTATCATATGGCGGATTACAGGAATAAACCGGGAAATGAAAATCGTTAATTCACCACGTTTGGCAAAAAAACGTTCCGTAATTTCAAGGTCATGTGTATCCAATAACAGGTATTTTCCAAACTTTTTAATAAATGGTTTGCCCCCGTAAAAACCCATGGCATACGAAGCCAGGGAGCCGACCAAACTTCCCAATGTGCTTGCAATAATAACTCCCGTAAAAGTAAACTGACCATCATAAATACCAAATCCGGCAAATGGCATAACCGCTTCACTCGGAATCGGGAAAACCATACTTTCAAGAACCATAAGTAAAAATATTCCGGGATAGGAAGTCATCTTAATAAAAGCAACAGCAGTAGTAGCAATCCATTGTGTAATTCCCATGTTATAGAGGGTTTAAGTTTTAGGGTTCAGGTTTTGGTGGGTAATTTAATTCAGGATTGTTATTGATTTTTATAGGATTCAATAACGGCGAGGATTTCAGGTGAGTTTTTAGCTTTCTCTGAATATTCGAGTAATTGAGTATGTGCATCATAATCCTGTGTTAGGGCAATAAAAAGTTCCAGTATCGCCTCTTTATGCCGGCCTGCTTCATAAAGATAAGCAACTCGTCGATAGGTAAGTGCACTGTTTTCGCCCTGGTAGTATATTCCGTCTTCAAGTATTTCAAGTGCCTTAGTATAGTCTTTTTTAATATCGGCATATAAATCAGAATAATCCAGCCAGATATCGGCATGATAAGGTTCAAGTTCACTTGCTTTTTGATATGAGACCACGGCCTCATCGTGAAGTCCAAGCGATATCTGTGTTTCGGCAAGAGCTATGTAATATTCAGCGTTATCCGACTCCAGTTTAATAGCTTGTTCCATATGGGATAAAGCTTCACTGTTCTGTCCAAGTTCTACAAAACATAAGCCTATTCCCATCCAGGAATCCGAAAAATGGCGTTCGAGGCCGATAGATTTCCTGTAAAAATCAATGGCTGTATTATATTTTTCCATACTGGCATAGCAGTCGCCAATATAGTAATAGGTCATCGCATCAGGCTTTTCGAGATCAAAAGTATGTTTATAAACATTGATGGCATCCTGGTACATCTCCATTTGCTCGTAACATTGCGCTTTACTGAAATATGCAGGTGTAAATGTCGGGTCGATTGCTATAGAATAATCAAATGCATCAATGGCTTTCTCATATAATTCGAGTGTGCTGTATGCTATTCCCAGGTTATACCATGCCACAAGCGAGTAGGGCCGTTTATCAATCTCATGAGTGAAAAAGGCAATGGCATCTTCGCTCATTTCGCCCATTTCGTAACAATAACCTATTTCATATAAAAGGCTTTCATTATCCCTGTTGAGTTGAATGGCTTTTTTAAGATGCTCGGCTGCTTTTTTATAATCCCTGAGGTTTTGATACTCGAAAGCAATGCTGGTATGAATTTCATCCAGGTCTTCATCCACTTTGGTAATGGCTTTCTGGTATTCCCTGATGGCTTCTGCATGTTTGTGCATTGTGCTGTAAACAGTGGCAAGAGTAAGCGAAATATCAGGATTCTGGGGATCAACAGCATCAAGGCTGTTCAATCGCGCAAGGGCTTTTTCAGGCTCACCGTTATTCAGAAAATACTGTGCTTTAAACACCTGAAAACTTACTTCAGCAGGAAACTGCTCAATGGCATAGTCAATGGCTTTTCGTGCTTTAACTAATTCTGATTCACTGAAATAATAGTAGATAATATCTTCCAACTCTCCACTATCGAAAAAGGAATATCCACCTTCCCAGGAAACGCTTTCAAAGCGTTCGAGCAGTTCGCGCAGGTATTCTTTATCTTCTTCGTAATTATCCATAGGTATTCATTCAATTTTGATCGTGCAAAGGTAATAATTTTTAGTTTAAGGGTTTTAAAGATTGATGAGATTGATAAGATTGATGGGATTGATAAGTTAAAGACAAGGGGAAGGGGAGAAATGGGGACAAGGGGATTTTCACCCTTTACCTTTACCTTGTCTAGTCCTGAAATAGGTTTACACAAATTGTAAACTAAAATCAGGATTATGAAAAACTTGAGTGGAGAAATGGATTCGTGATAAAATTGAAAATTATGTCAGCAGGTTCTCCCCTTTTTTCAAAGGGAGATGTCCGAAGGACAGAGGGGTTCAAGTTCATTGAACTGTAAATAAATTTCAGGACGAGTCACCTTTACCTTTTAACCTTTAACCTTTACCTTTCCTTTATTCAACTCCAAATATTTTCCTAATCCTCTCCAAAGTGTATCTTTGCAAAAAAAACATACCATTATGACATTAATTAAAAGTATTTCAGGGATAAGAGGTACAATAGGCGGAAAACCTGGTGATAACCTTACTCCGGCAGATATCGTAAAATTTGTTACAGGCTATGCTACATATATTATCGGTGAAAATACAGGAGCTAAAATTAAGGTGATTGTTGGCCGCGATGCACGCGTTTCGGGGTCTATGGTCAACAGCCTGGTATGCGGGACATTGATGGGAATGGGAATTGATGTTATCGACCTGGGCCTTTCAACTACACCAACGGTTGAAGTTGCAGTTACAACATATAAAGCCGATGGAGGAATTATTTTAACGGCCAGTCACAATCCGGGCGAATGGAATGCGCTTAAACTGCTTAATTCGAAAGGCGAATTCCTGGATGCAGATGCCGGTGCTAAAGTACTTGATAATGCTGAATCTCATGAAGTTGAATACAGTAAAGTGACATCGCTTGGCAAATATAAAATTGATAATACATTTATTGATAAACATATAAAAATGGTGCTTAATCTGCCATTGGTGGATGTTAAAGCTATAAAAAGAGCAAATTTCAAAGTGGCGGTTGATGCTGTAAATTCAACCGGGGGCATCGTAATACCACGACTTCTCAGGGCATTGGGTGTTGAAAAGGTAATTGATCTATATTGTGAACCGAATGGACTTTTCCCGCATAATCCAGAGCCATTGCCGGAGCATCTGCATGAACTGAGCAGGATAGTTATTGATTATAATGCACATGTTGGTTTTGTTGTTGATCCGGATGTGGATCGCCTTGCGATTGTTAGTGAAAATGGAAAGATGTTTGGTGAAGAATATACCCTTGTTGCTGTAGCTGATTATGTGCTGAACCATACTCCCGGCAATACGGTTTCCAATATGTCATCCACAAGGGCTCTACGCGATGTTACCGAGGGAAAGGGACTAAGTTATTCCGCTTCAGCTGTAGGCGAAGTGAATGTAGTGAAGTTGATGAAGGATACCAATGCCGTAATTGGTGGCGAAGGCAACGGTGGCGTTATTTATCCTGAATTGCACTATGGACGCGATGCCCTTGTCGGTATTGCGCTTTTTCTCACTCATTTGGCTAAATCCGGACTTAGCTGTTCACAACTCAGGGCCACCTATCCTGACTATACCATTTCAAAAAATAAGATCACATTATCACCCGGCATGGATACAGATTTAATTTTGAAAAAAGTTCAGGAAAAGTATAAAGATCAGCCCAACAGCACGATTGACGGGGTTAAAATTGAATTTGGCAATGAATGGGTTCACCTCCGCAAATCTAATACTGAACCAATTATCCGGATTTATGCAGAAAGCGTTTCAGCTGCAAAAGCTGAGAAATTGGCAGAACGGATTATAAG
>JBBQGD010000023.1:0-27881 GCA_038322655.1 Bacteroidales bacterium
GAAACGCGACATCTTACTTCAGGAATTACGGAACCATCCGGATACAATTTGGGACATTCTGGTTATTGGCGGTGGTGCAACCGGCCTTGGAATTGCGCTGGATGGTGCAACCCGTGGTTTTAAAACACTCTTGCTGGAGCAGTCTGATTTTGCTAAGGGAACTTCATCGCGAAGCACCAAACTTGTTCATGGTGGAGTGCGTTACATGGCACAGGGCGATTTGCTCCTGGTTATGGAAGCCTTGCGCGAACGTGGATTAATGCTCAAAAACGCACCACATCTTACATTCAACCAGGAATTTGTAGTTCCGGTTTATAGTTTGTTTGATGTAGTTAAATATACCGTGGGACTGAAATTCTATGACCTCCTTGCCGGTCGTTTGAGTATGGGTAAATCTCATTTCATCAACAAGGCAAACACTTTGAAGTGTTTGCCTCAGCTTAAGCCTGATGGATTAAAGGGGGGTGTAGTTTATCACGATGGTCAGTTCGATGATTCGCGGATGGCAGTAGCCCTGGCTCAATCCTGTGTTGATTCCGGAGGCACGGTGCTGAATTATATCAAAGTTACACGTTTGTTAAAGAATGAAAACGAGAAAATTAATGGAGTAGTGGCAAGGGAAATGGTTTCGGGCAACGAAATCAATATCAGGTCAAACCTTGTAATAAATGCAACCGGGGTTTTTGCCGATGCTGTTTCAAGGATGGATAATCCATTGGCAAAGCCGACTATGAAACCAAGCCAGGGCATTCATATTGTTCTTGATAAATCGTTTCTTCCGGGCAACTCAGCCATTATGCTACCCAAAACTGATGATGGCCGGTTGCTGTTTGCCATTCCATGGTACAATAAAGTTGTTGTCGGGACCACCGATACACCGGTTGATACAATCAGTCTGGAGCCAGTTGCACTGGAAAGTGAAATCAGTTTTATCCTTCGTACTGCTGAAAAATACCTTGTAAAACCACCCCGGCGTGAAGATATTTTAACCGTTTTTGCCGGATTGCGCCCGCTGGCAGCTAAGCCCGATAACCCACATTCAACCAAAGAAGTTTCACGCCGGCATAAAATAACGCTTTCATCTTCCGGCCTTCTAACTATTGTAGGTGGAAAGTGGACAACATATCGCCGTATGGCTGAAGAAACAATAGATAAGGCTATAGCTGCAGGATTTCTTGAAAGAAGGAAATGCATCACTTCTGATCATTCTCTTATACCTGGAATTGCCAATATTTATTCTGACCATTTTCATATTTATGGAGAAGGGTCAATTGAAATTTCAATTATGATTCGTGAAAATCCCGGACTTGGATCTCAGCTAAATTTAAAACTGCCTTATACAAGGGCCGAGATAATCTGGATATGTAGAAATGAAATGCCAATACATATTGAGGATATTCTTGCCCGAAGGACGCGCGCTTTATTCCTCAATGCGAAAGCAAGCTCAGAAATGGCAAAAGAAGTAGCAGCCCTGATGTCATCCGAGCTGGGTTATGATGTGAAATGGCAGGAAAGCCAGGTAGAATCATTCAATCAGTTAGTGAAAAGCTATTATTAGTGTCAAGAAGAAAACTCATCATTTCCCTTAAAAATGCACATTCTCATTAATTTTAAGTTTGATCTGCAAAACTCAATCTTCTGTGCACAAGGACTTTCCCCCTACGAGGACTAAGGGGTGTGCGTGGGGAAAACTCTTCTTAAACCCGTTTGCTTAGATGCACTAATTAGAATTTCAAAATTCAATTCACAAAAGCACGAAATGAAAGAATACATCTTAGCACTCGACCAGGGAACAAGCAGCTCGCGGGCCATAGTTTTTAACAGGAATGGCATAGCTGTAGCTGCAGTTCAAAAGGAATTTACCCAGTTTTACCCAAAACCGGGCTGGGTTGAACATGATGCCGAAGAAATATGGTCAACACAGGTAGGAGTTGCTCATGAAGCCATAACTAAAGCCGAACTCGAAAGTGCCCATATTGCTGCCATAGGAATCACTAACCAACGTGAGACAACGGTTGTCTGGAACAGGAAAACCGGTAAACCGGTTTACAATGCTGTTGTGTGGCAGGACCGGCGCACTGCCGGCTTTTGCGATCAGTTAAAGAGTGAGGGGAAGAGCAGGATGATTCTCGAAAAAACGGGTCTGATCATTGATGCATACTTTTCAGCTACAAAAGTCAGGTGGATCCTTGATAATGTGAAGGATGCCCGAAAACAGGCTGAAGACGGACAGCTGGCATTTGGAACTATCGATTCGTGGCTGGTATGGAACCTGACCCGTGGAGGATTGCATATAACAGATGTTTCAAATGCATCCAGAACAATGTTGTTCAATATTCATACCCTGCAATGGGACGAAGAATTACTCCGGCTTTTCAATATTCCTGCCGTTATGCTTCCTCAGGTAAAATCATCAAGTGAAGTTTATGGCAAGAGCGTAGGACAATTCGTAACAGAAATCCCTATTGCGGGTATAGCAGGCGATCAGCAGGCAGCTCTTTTCGGTCAGATGTGTATTGAGCCGGGGATGGCAAAAAACACTTATGGCACAGGTTGTTTTATGATGATGAATATCGGATCAAAACCTATTGAATCCAAAAATCAGCTACTGACAACCATTGCCTGGAAATTAGGCAACGAAACCACATATGCACTCGAAGGAAGTATTTTCATTGCAGGTGCTGTGGTACAATGGCTGCGTGATGGCCTGGGAGTGATCAAAAAATCGGAGGACGTAGAAGAATTGGCTACCAGGGTGAAGGACAGTGACGGAGTTTATTTCGTACCGGCATTCGCAGGCCTTGGAGCACCACATTGGAATCAGCATGCACGCGGAACCATAGTAGGAATTACGCGTGGTTCAACCTCTGCTCATATTGCCCGTGCCGCCATTGAAAGCATTGCATACCAGGTATTGGAAGTTCTGCTTGCCATGCAAAATGATTCAGGGATCGACATCCGCGAATTACGTGTCGACGGAGGAGCAACTGTCAACAACCAGCTGATGCAGTTCCAGTCTGATTTACTTCAAACGAAAGTTGTACGTCCGAAGATCACCGAAACAACTGCACTTGGAGCTGCCTACCTGGCGGGATTAGGTGTAAATTTTTGGAGCGACATAGAGGAAATAAAGCATCAGTGGCAGATAGATCGTACGTTTTCACCCCATTTGACATCCGGGGAAACCCAATCACTTATCAAAGGCTGGAATCGGGCCGTAAGAGCAGCTAAAGCCTGGGCTGATGATTCAGAATAACATTGAAAAGATTTATTGAAACAGTGTGGTAATATATCGGTCAATCAGCCTTGGTAAAGGCAGTTCACCAATTTCATTTTTTCGTAAAAAAGTAATATTTTGAGTCATCGGTGGCTCACCCTGCACTTCCAACCGGATAAACCTTGCCAGCAGCCTGCGATGCGAAAGCTGATGGATATATTGATCCGAAACATGCTTTACAACAAAGGGATTTCCTCCCAATATCTCTGATTTTACACAGGCATCCAATATAGCTGTTTCATCAGCAGCTATTTCGGTTTCGATGCAAGGAAAATCATACATGTTTTTCCAGATATCATTGCCAGTGCGTTTTCGCATCAGTATAAATTGCTCCCGTTTTTTTGTAAAACTTATCACAAGGTAATTAAGATAACGAAGCTTTGGCGCCTTTTTGGGAGTTTTTACAGGAAAACTTTCAACCTGTTTGCGTTTCAATGCTTCGCAGGCGAAAGCCAAAGGACAAAAAGCACAGCCCGGGCTTTGGGGCATACACACCAATGCTCCCAGTTCCATAATTGCCTGGTTGAAAGTTCCGGGATGATTTGTATCAAGCAGGCTGGTTGCAAGTTCTGTTATGATTTTGCGCCCGGTATTGGTATCAACAGGAGTATCAATAGCATATAAACGCGAAATAACCCGGGCCACATTTCCATCGAGCACAGCAACAGGCTCATCATAACAAATAGAAGCAATGGCAGCAGCAGTGTATTCCCCTATTCCTTTAAGCTTTTTTAATCCTTCAGAGGATTTTGGAAAAACGCCATTCTGATTTTCAACAATTTCTTTAGCTGTGTGATGCATATTTCTGGCTCTTGAATAGTAGCCAAGTCCTTGCCACAGTTTTAACACATCCTGTTCGTCTGCGGAAGCAAGGCATTGAACATCTGGAAAGGCAATGAGAAAACGATGGTAATAATCCATCCCCTGTGCCACACGGGTTTGCTGCAGAATAACTTCTGAAAGCCAAATTTTATATGGATCGCAGGTTTCTCGCCAGGGTAGCTGGCGTTTATTCAGGTTATACCATTCAAGAAGTGATTCAGCTATATGCATTCAATTGAGTTGTATAATGAAAGGTTTTTAACCCATCTTCAAAAGTAGACAGATATTTGCCTTCTCATACCGATTAAAATACACATTTGATCGATTTTTGGTTTTACTTTTCAGGAAATATTTTATCTTGCACCAACTTTTAATTGAATTTATTTGATTATGAAAAGAAAAACACAAATCCTGCTCTGTGCTTCATTACTTTTTTGCACAATTGGTTTTACTCAAACCTCTGATAAAAAACCACTTACCCACGATGTGTTCGATGGTTGGAAAAAACTGGACAAACCGCTTATTTCTGATAACGGGGAATATGTTTCGTACGAGATAAATCCGCTGAAAGGCGATGGCTGGCTCCACCTCCAAAACCCGGCAACTACCCGGCACGATTCGTTGTACCGCGGACAAAGTGCGGTTTTTTCATCAGGCAGTGATATTATGGCATTTCGGATTGTTCAACCAGAGGATACATTACACAAACTGAAACTGGCAAAAAAGAAAAAAGATGAACTGCCAAAAGACACTTTGGGAATCTGGCTGCTGGAAAAGGATACAATTATTCGTTTTGCAGGACTAAAATCATTTCAACTTCCAAAAGAAGGTGGAGCATGGGTTGCATGGCTTTACGAGAAAGCGAAAGATAAAGCGAAGGACAAAAATGGCAATAACGATACCATTCAGAAATCAGTTCCTGATACTCTTTCCGGTAAACCCAAAGACGCAACTGAAAAACCCAAAGAAAAGGAAAAGAAAAAGAAAAAAGGCGCTTTTGCTGATATAGAAACCTGGAATCTCACCATCCTGAATCCTGTTACAAATCAAAAATCAGAATCAGAAAATGTAACTGAAACTAATTTCGCTAAAAATGGCAACTTGCTCGTATTCATAACATTAAAAAAAGACAGTATGGATTCAACAGCTGTAAATGTATTTGATACAAGGAGTATGAAAGCGCAGAAGATTTTCGAAAGACCCGGCTTTGCCAAAAAGGTTACAGCCGCCAATGATGGCAAGTCAGTTGCATTCCTTTATACTTCCGATACTGCAAAAGTGAAACGGTACGGATTGTTCCTGTGGGACGAAAAATCGAATAAAACAATCCGGGTTGCTGATACGGCTACTTCCGGAATCTATTCAGGCTGGGAAGTTTCGGAAAACGAAAGCCCTAATTTTTCTGACGACGGCAGCAAATTGTATTTTGGAACGGCTCCTAAAAAAATGCCTGAACCGAAGGACACACTGCTTGAAGAAGAAAAAGTTAAAGTCGATATCTGGTCGTGGAACGATGGCCGACTACAATCGCAACAGCTGAAAGGGCTTGAAGATGATTTAAAAAGGACCTACAAGGCGGAGTACCGCATAACAGATAGGCGCGTTATACAATTAGCGGATACTCTGTTAGAACAGGTGCGTACTTTCCGGAAAGGGGATGCTGATTTTGCTCTTGGGGCAACAAACAAACCTTATGAAATAATGAGTTCATGGGAAGGAACAACTTATCGCGATATTTATCTGGTTGATTTGAAAACAGGAAGTCGTAAACTTCTTCTCAAAAAACATCCGGCAGCAGCCGAATTGTCGCCTGCCGGGAAATATCTGTTGTATTACGAAATTACTGATAGTACATGGAATACGCTCCAGGTTTCGACCGGGAAGAAATTTTGCCTGACAAAAAATCTGAATGTACAATTCAGCGACGAAGAAAACGACCAGCCCGATCAGCCAAATCCCTACGGAATTGCCGGTTGGACCACCGATGATGCTTCGGTTCTAATTTACGACCGCTATGATACCTGGCTTTTCAATCCCGAAAATAAAACTGCACCGGTGTCGCTTACCGGAAAAGGCCGAAGCACCAAAACTGAGTATCGCTATGTGAAAATCAACCCCGAAGCGTTGGATATAAATCCGAAGGAACCTTTACTTTTAAAACTAACGGAAGATGAAAGTTGTAAGGAAGGATTTGCAAAGCTTATACTAAATGAACCCGCCAAGCTATCCGTTTTGATTTTATCAGATCACGATTACAGCAACCCTGTTAAAGCTAAAAATGCACAACAATATATCTGGCAGCGTTCCAGTTATATTGAATATCCTGATTTATGGACAAGCACATCTTCATTTACGGAAGCAAAAAAGCTTTCTGTAACCAATCCTCAACAAAGCCAATACCTATGGGGAACCGTGGAACATGTAAGTTGGGAGTCTTTTGATGGCGGAAAGATGCGCGGACTTTTGTATAAACCTGAGAACTTCGATCCATCGAAAAAATATCCTATGGTAGTTTATTTTTATGAAAAATATTCGAGTAAGCTCAATACGCATTATGTTCCTGCACCTTCACGTTCTACCATAAATTTCTCTTACTACAACAGCAACGGATACATTGTATTTGTACCCGATATCACATATCGCACAGGAGAGCCGGGCCGTTCTGCGTATGATGATATTATCAGCGGAACCGTGGCCATGACTAGATTTCCTTATATAGATGCAGATCGGCTGGGGATTCAGGGACAAAGCTGGGGTGGATACCAGGTTGCATACCTGGTTACTCAAACGGGACTTTTTAAGGCTGCAATGGCCGGGGCTCCGGTAAGCAATATGACATCTGCTTATGGCGGTATCCGTTGGGAAAGCGGTGTGGTGAGGCAGTTTCAATATGAACATGGACAAAGTCGCATAGGTGCCAATTTATGGGATAACCGTGATCTTTACATTGAAAATTCTCCCATTTTTTATGCCAACCGTATCACCACACCACTCCTGATTATGAGTAATGACAATGATGGTGCAGTGCCTTACTACCAGGGACTTGAGTTGATAACAGCCATGCGCAGGCTACAGAAACCAGCCTGGTTGCTTTGCTACAACGGAGATTACCATAATCTTACGAAACTTCCTTACCGTCATGATCTGAGTATACGAATGGACGGGTTTTTTGACCATTATCTGAAAGGTGCACCGATGCCTTTATGGATGGAAAAAGGATTACCGGCGGTGGTGAAAGGAAAGGAATTGAGGTATGGTGAATAGAAGAGTTCGCGGAGCATTTATTCTAAAAAACAAATGAATGAATGACTAGCGAAACTATATTTGAGCCAGTTCATTAGTACAATTTTTTTTAATCAATTTTTAAGTACATTTGGCACGAAATTAATCAAGGAAACTATGTCAGAACATGAACCCGGCCCTATCAAAGGCCTTCCTGAAAACGCTTACACCGAACTGAAACCAGGCGAAACTTACGAACCCATCATGTCACCGAGCAAGGTGTATCCGGAAGTGAACACCTGGAGCGTAATATGGGGTATTATCATGGCTGCCATTTTTTCGGCAGCTGCTGCTTATCTTGGTCTGAAAATTGGCCAGGTTTTCGAAGCCGCCATTCCCATAGCGATTATTGCCGTAGGTCTTTCAACCGTTTTTAAACGTAAAGGCGCATTGGGCGAAAATGTCATTATCCAGTCCATAGGATCGAGTTCGGGCGTAATAGTAGCCGGGGCAATTTTTACACTGCCTGCCTTGTATATCCTTAACCTACAGGTGGAATTTTACCAAATTTTCATGTCATCGTTGCTAGGTGGTTTCCTGGGGATTTTATTCCTGATTCCGTTCCGTAAATATTTCGTGAGCGAAATGCATGGCAAATATCCGTTCCCGGAAGCTACAGCCACAACTGAAGTACTGGTTTCGGGAGAAAAAGGGGGCAACCAGGCACGATTGCTACTTGTAGCAGGATTGATTGGCGGTATTTATGATTTTATTATTGCCACATTTGGCTGGTGGTCCGAGGTGTTTACATCGCGGGTTATTCCTGCCGGTGAAATGCTGGCCGATAAAGCTAAAATTGTATTTAAACTGAATGTCGGTGCGGCCGTCCTTGGTCTGGGTTATATTATCGGGTTGAAATATGCTGCTATTATCACAGCCGGTTCTTTTGTGGGTTGGTATGTGATCATCCCGATTATTAATTTCTTTTCCGATGGCCAAACCATACCTGTAGGGACTAACATCACAGCCCTTATAGGCAATATGTCGGCAGAACAGATTTTTACTTTTTATGTGCGCCCCATTGGTATAGGGGGAATTGCCATGGCCGGGGTAATAGGCATCATCCGTTCGAGTAAAATTATTCAATCGGCAATCAGCCTTGCAGGGAAAGAGATTTTTGGCAAACATGCCGGCAATGGTAAAAACCTGCGTACCCAGCGTGATTTGCCCATGGCAATTATCGCTGGCGGCATTATTCTCACTGCAATTGTCATTTTAATATTCTTCCAGTTTGGAGTTGTTCACAATATCAAATTTGCCTTGATCGGACTTGCAATTGTTATGGTAATCTCCTTCCTTTTTACAACGGTTGCTGCCAATGCTATTGCCATAGTGGGCACAAACCCTGTAAGTGGAATGACGCTGATGACTCTGATTATTTCTTCACTCATTTTGGTGTCAGTAGGTCTTAAAGGTACTTCAGGTATGGTTGCCGCACTTCTGATTGGGGGCGTTGTTTGTACGGCTCTTTCCATGGCGGGTGGTTTTATAACTGACCTCAAAATCGGTTACTGGCTGGGATCTTCGCCTTATAAGCAGCAATCGTGGAAATTCCTTGGAACATTTGTTTCAGCCATTACAGTAGGCGGTGTAATAATGGTATTAAATAAAACCTATGGTTTCACAGGCGAACATGCCATGGTTGCACCTCAGGCTAATGCAATGGCGGCAGTAATCCAACCTATGATGAGCGGGCAACCGGCACCATGGATGTTGTACGCGGCAGGAGCATTTTTATCACTGATCCTTACTATGATCGGCGTTCCGGCGCTGGCATTCTCGCTGGGAATGTTTATTCCGTTACAACTAAACACTCCGCTTCTATTGGGCGGTATTATTGCAAATTTCGTTAGCAAACGCAGCAAGGACCAAAAACTCAACCAGGCCCGAAGCGAAAGAGGCACACTCATTGCTTCCGGTTTTATTGCCGGCGGTGCTTTGATGGGAGTTGTAAGTGCTACAATGGCTAACTTTGGAGTTAACTTTGTAAATAAAGAATGGTTCGAATCACATAGTGCTGAAGCTCTCGCCCTGGTAATGCTGATTGTTCTTTGTGTATATTTTATCTGGGAAACCTTTAGAGCAAAGAAGGAAGAATAGATGGAGTGGTCTATCGCTGAAGTGCTTTAGGGGCAACTTGTCAAAGGGAGAAATAGAAACTCAGACTCAATGTAGACCTCTGGTATAATTTTTCTAATAGAATGAATAAAAATCAGAAAGTTAACATTCAGGGTATTGACATTGTTTTCTATACCGAAAACAAGGAAGATTTTATTTCTTTGACAGATATTGCCCGTCACCGGGATAACGAGCGTAGCGATTATATCCTTCAAAACTGGATGCGTAACAGGAGACCATTGAGTTTGTTGGTCTTTGGGAAAAATTCAATAACCCAAATTTTAATTCCATCGAATTCGATGGAATTAAAAATCTTGCTTGCTTCAACAGTTTTTCGCTCACACCAAAGAGATGGATTGAAGCAACCAATGCCATTGGAATAGTTTCAAAAACAGGTCGCTATGGTGGTACTTTTGCGCATAAAGATATTGCCTTCGAATTTGCCACCTGGTTAAGTGCGGAATTCAAGTTCTATCTCATAAAAGAATTCCAAAGAATAAAAGAAGAAGAAAACGGCAGGCTGAAACTTGAATGGAATCTCCAACGCACTTTATCCAAAATCAACTACAAAATCCATACTGATGCCATCAAAGAGAATCTGATACCTGCCGAAATCACGAAACTGCAGGCCAGTTATATTTATTCCAATGAAGCGGACTTGCTTAATGTAGCTTTATTTTGCATGACAGCGAAACAATGGAGAGATAATTTTCCGAGCCCTGAAGGAAACATCAGAGATACTGCCACTCTGGAACAATTAGTGGTGCTAAGTAACATGGAAAGTATCAATGCATTAATGGTAAATCAAAATTAACCTCAGAGTGAGCGTCTGATTCAATTGAATAAAGTAGCTATAACACAAATGAAATCACTTGTAGAGAATAGGGCTATTAAAAAAATGAAATAATTTACAACAATCCGTTCGGCATTTTCTTGTTGAACATTAATTTATTTGAAATCATGAAACAACAAATTCTGAACCGCTTCCTTTCTTACATTGCTATCGACACCCAAAGCGATGACACTTCAAACACTTTCCCGAGTACGGTAAAGCAATTTGATATGCTCAACCTGCTTCACGAACAGCTGAAGGCGTTTGGCCTGGCGGATATAAGCATCGACTCCAACGGGTATGTTATGGGAACTTTGCCGTCGAATACTGCAAAAAAGGTACCCGTTATCGGGTTCGTAGCGCATGTGGATACTGCCCCCGATATGAGCGGTGCCAATATTAAACCCCGGCTAATCGAAAATTACGACGGGAAAGATATCCTTCTTAATAAGGAGTTGAACCTAGTGATGTCACCCGTTGAATTCCCTGAACTGGAAGAATATGTAGGACAGACTCTTATAGTTACAGACGGAACTACATTGCTTGGTGCCGACGATAAAGCCGGAGTTACCGAAATAATGTCCGCCATCGAGTACCTTGTTAAACATCCCGAGATTGAACATGGTACATTGAAAGTAGGTTTCACACCTGATGAAGAAGTAGGTCGTGGTGTTGACTTTTTTGATGTGAAGAAATTCGGAGCTGATTTTGCCTATACCATGGATGGTGGAGGTATTGGTGAGCTGGAATATGAAAACTTTAATGCTGCCGGTGCCAAGGTTATTATACAGGGAAGGAATATCCACCCGGGATATGCCAAGAATAAAATGAAAAACGCCATTCTGATGGCAATGGAGTTCAATGCGCTGTTGCCGGTAAACGAACGGCCGGAATTCACCCAGGATTACGAAGGTTTTTATCACCTGATAAAAACGGAAGGATCGGTAGAAAACGCATTTATCCAATACATCATCCGCGACCATGACAAGCCGAAGTTTGAATTGAAAAAGCAACTTTTCAAAGATTGTGTGGGCTTCATGAACAAGCGTTATGGCGAAGGTTGCTTCACACTCGAAATGAAGGATCAGTACTATAATATGCGCGAGATGGTTGAGCCGGTTTACCATGTGGTAGCCACGGCCCAGGAAGCCATGGAGCAGCTGGAAATTGTACCGAAAGTAGTTCCCATACGTGGAGGTACGGATGGAGCACGACTCTCATATATGGGACTTCCCTGCCCGAACATTTTTGCCGGCGGGCATAATTTCCATGGAAAAATGGAATATGTTCCATTGGAATCGATGGTGAAAGCTACTGAAGTAATTCTTAAAATTGTTGAACTCTTTACAAAAAGGACTTAAAGGTTGAATGCAGGTGGCATTCAATTCCTGAATAGAAAATGAAGATTGCCATTTTGTATGATGAATGAAACTCATACGCTTTGTTGACAGACGAGCTACAGTTATTCTTTCGTCATACCGTGCAATTCCATCGGCAAATTCCTGCTTAGATAATCCGTTCTCAAATTCAAAATTAGCTGTCGAGGCAAAATTCAGAATCTTAACGAGCCTCGAAACCCTCTGACGGCATAATAGGAATCTGCTCCATTGTGATAAACGAAAACATTGCCGTAGCGGAAATCAGCAAAAATGGCACCACCGAGTTTTCTGATATCAGAAGGTGTTACTATCCAACTCGATGTTTTTGTATCGAAATTTCCAAGTTTCTGCAACTCCCGGTATTGTTCTTCAGTCAAAAGCTCAATGCCCATTTCAGCAGCCATATCAATGGCGCTATTTGCCGGTTTATATTCTTTCCTCGATTCCAATCCTTCACGGTCGTAACAAAGACTTCTGCGGCCTTTGGGACTTTCCGATGAACAATCATAAAAAACGTATTCGTCTGTCTTTTTATCAAAGCCAACAACATCCGGTTCACCGCCTGTTCGTTCCATTTCATTGAGCGACCACAGCTTTTCGGTATCAGCTTCAAGTTTAGTTTGAAGTTTAGCCCATTCTAAACCACTATGGCGATTCATGTTTTTCTCAAAACTTGATTTTAAAGCTCTGATTAGTTCTTTACGCTCTTTTTGTAACAACTCTTTTTTATTCCCCATTGTTATAATGTGTTATTTGGGTTTGCTTACAATGTTATCAATTGGTTAAATAACATGTAGGGATATGCAAATGTTTAATACTGTTGTATAATGGTTTCTATCCACAAATATACCTTACTTTCCTCAATTACAAATTGGCTTCTACTGTGGGATTTTTTACTGCCTAACTTATTTATCAAAATATTTTTATTCGTATTCATCAATCCCAAAAACAGGGCAGTTTAGTTAATAAATACTGTTTGTTTTTCAAAAATACCGAATTATTTCCTTTTAGTAATAAATATATGATGTATTAACATGCACATAAACTGATAGATAGCGATAGCAGCGAAATTTTATTTTGCATTCTTTAGTACTATGTATTGCATAGTACTATTCATTGTATTATCTTTGCCGCATCCTATAAATAATCTCCACATGGAAAAAGCAGATTCAACAATTGCCCAGATGCGGAAAGGCGTACTCGAGATGTGTGTGGTTGCGGCTATAAGCAGCCGCGAAGCCTATGCATCCGATATACTCGAGCGGCTCAAAAATTCGCACCTTATCGTGGTCGAAGGTACTCTTTACCCCATCCTTACCAGGCTTAAAAACGAAGGCTTTCTCAGTTACCGCTGGGAAGAATCCAATTCAGGGCCACCACGCAAATATTATTCGATAACACCCGAAGGAACCGCATTCCTCTCCGAACTTCGCTCAGGCTGGGACGAACTCGTAAACGCTGTAAGTGCATTGGTTGCCGTTAATAATCAAACAGAATCATCCGAAAAACCAAATACTCTGTAATTATGAAAAAGAACTTCTCAGTAAATATAGGCGGCCGTATTTTCAACATCGACGACGATGCTTACGAATGCCTCAACAGCTATCTCAACCGGTTACGAAATTTCTTTGCGGCCGACCAGGGTTACCAGGAAATTATTGCCGATATCGAAATGCGTATTGCCGAACTTCTCGATCAGCATAAAGAAAATGGCCAGCCAGTTATCACGATTAAACATATTGAGGATGTGATATCCAGTATGGGTGAACCTGATCAGCTAGCAGACTCAGAAACCGAAAGACCCCAGAATGCGCCCGGAGTTAAAACCCGTGGAAAACTTTACCGTGATCCGGCCAACAGGCAGATTGGTGGTGTAGCAGCAGGAATTGCCGCATGGTTTGGTATTGATCCGGTTTGGGTTAGATTGATTTTTGCAGCTTTCACCTTGTTTTATGCTGTCGGAATAATTGTTTATATTGTTCTTTGGCTTATACTTCCGGTTGCCCAAACCACTTCCGAAAAACTGGAAATGCAACGCCAAAGCATCAATATAAATACATTGCGCAATGAACTTGCATCGGCAGGTACCGGAATTCAAAAAACAGGTAATAGCATCCTACAAACAATAGGAACTTTTATCCGGTTTGTAACCGAAGTGGTTGCAAGGGTTTTTACTTTTCTCTTTCATTTGCTTGGCCGCCTGGCAGGATTAACATTGCTTCTGGGAGTTATAGCAATGTTTATTGGTATCAGCGCAGCATCCCTGGTTCGGGAACAAATGAACATGAATGATTACCAGCTGGACACAACTACTGTTGTATATGCACTTCAATGGCTTGTACCTGGCCCGGATGTAAGGTGGCTGGCATATATTACGATAGTCTTGCTATTGGTAGCCATTACCGGTTTATTGATATACACAGGGCTCAGATTACTACTCAAATGGCCTCCTTTGCGCTGGCAGGTTGTAATTGTTTTCGTTCTGCTCCTGGTTGCCGGAATTCTTACCGGTGTAGCAGCAGTATTTCAGTATGCACGTTCATCTGAAAAAACAGCTTCAGTAACCAAACGTCAAAGTATAGTGATGAAAGCAAAACACATTCACCTGGCATCAGGTCCTAATGATCAACGACAGTATTTTATGCCATTGGCCGGCGATACCTTACCTGAAAATGTAAGCTATGTTTTAGGCGAAATCAGCCTGAGTATACGTCCTGTACCAGCCGACAGCCTTTTTGTCACGTTTATTCAGTCAGCATCTGCCTGGCAGGATTCGCAGGCCTCAGGATATGCCGGCAATATTGTATATAGTTATAAACTGCAGGATACCCTGGTCAGCCTGAATCCTTTCTTTATGTTTCCTCACTCTGATGGTATGAGATATCAGAAAATGGATGTTATTCTCGGAATCCCGATAAATACCGTGGTTGAAATTGATGACCCTCTCCGGTGGCGCTCAAATCACAGCGATTTTATGGAAAATGCCTATGATGGAGGAATCCTGATTATGACTACCTCCGGTTTGATGATGAAAAACTCACCCTTGCCTGAATCGGATACTATACAGAAAAGTGGAAACCAAACAGAAGATAACTAATATTTCCAACTCAGAAAAAGGAGTATTAATGAGATTGTAAGTCCGAACTCAATCCATTGCAGGAAAGTGATTTCTGCGCCGTATAGCCAGTCCAATAGGTAACAACATCACCGCAGTAGCAGTATTCGAAATCCACATGGAAAGAAAAGCTGTTGCCAATATGAATCCAAGAACAATTCACGTTAAATTCGTACCAATAAAATTGATAATCGACACCGTGATGCGTTTGTGCAGGTTCCATTTTTCGATGGCAATGGCAATTAAAAAGCCACCCATAAACAGAAAAATATATTTGTGACTATATGACGCTGTTGTTATTGTCAAATCCAGTCCACCTGTGAGCTGAAACAAGATTATCGGCAGCATTGAAGTGGCAAAAATGGAGATGGCTTAAGTGAATCACCAAATGGCAATCCAGACTGTTGACGCTAAAACGGCATTGGCCTGAACACTCAAAACTTTTAAGTGAAAGAAAAGAAGAATTAAAACAAATGCCAAAGGTCAGGACAGAATGGCTAAGTTTTTTCGGTTTACCAGGTTCATTTCATAATATTTTATTATCAAAAGTAATGATTCTGAGCATTTTAAAAAATGCAGTTTCATGAATTATGGCATACTCTTTTTTAGTCCCTGGCGGAACAAAAAAAATAAAAGACTTGGGAGAATACGTAGTCTGATTCATCAATAAAAATGAATCTAAATACCAAATGTTACTTATTGATTTGGAATGCACAAAATGGCCCTGTGAGTTTTCTCTTCCACTGCGGGCGCATGGGACCTGTTGCAAAGGCCTTTACACCCAGTATTTTCTTATCGAAATCCAGGGAGAAGAAGTGTATACAGTTCGAAGCAGCCGCAGAATTTCATAGTTCTACAAAATTTTATGAAAGAATCTGTGAATGTCTTTATCTAAGTATATTCAATTATCTCCGCTTCGCCATGCAGAATCATCAAGCCATTCATAGCCAGCGAATCGAGGTCATTTACGATAGGATATACAGAAACCGGGGCTATTTTTTTAATCCGGTTTACCAGTTTTTCGGCAAAAAACTTGTTATTCATAATGGAGCCCATAATCAGGGTGGCGTCCACACTAAATTCGAGAACTGCCGCCATACTGCCTATCTCTTTAGCAATCTGGTAGGCCATGGCATCAACAATAAATCTTGCTTTTTCATCTCCCGATTCCACCATGGATGTTATCTCCGAAAGTGATTTTGTACCCAGGTAGGCTTTTATTCCGCCTTGTTCTGTGATTAGTTTATGCATTTGTTCGCGGGTGTATTTCCCATCATAGCATAAATCAATCAGCTGACCTACAGGTAAGCCACCTGTGCGGGTCATTGAAAAAGGTCCGTCACCATTAAAAGCCTGGTTTACATCTACTACCAGCCCGTTGCGATGCGCCCCAACAGACACACCTCCATTGCCGATATATGCAATAACCAGTTTCAAATCTTTATAATTGCAGTTGATGCTTTTAGCATACTCACGCGAAATATTAAAATGATTAAGCGCATGGAATATAGAGTTTCTTTCAATCTGGGGCAGGCCCGAAACTTTCGCAATGGGTTCCATTTCATCAACCACAACCGGATCAGCCAGGTATGCTTTTGCATTAGGTAATTTCGACGCAATCTGATCAGCAATAAGGCCGCCCAGGTTTGTAGCATGCATACCCATAATTCCAACTCTCAGGTCGCGTTTCATGGCTTCGTTCACCTGATATACACCCGATTTCACTGGCTTTATCAGCCCTCCGCGTGCCATTACTACAGCAATATCGGCAAAATCGATCTGGTTGTTTTCCAGCTCAGCCAGAATCAAGTCGGTGCGATAATCAAGTTCTTCTATTACATGTGAAAATCCAGCAACTGCTTCCGGCTTATGGCGTATGGATTTCAGGAAGATAAGGCTGATATTGCGATACACCGCAATCTTTGTGATATCTACTTCCGGATAAATAACCAAAATCTGTTTTGCTGACATGGCAAGGTTTTTATTTGAAAGGTCAAATTTATTAATATTTCCGGTAAGTTCTTTCGTAGGAAGTAGGATTAATAAAAAATTACTGGCTCAAGGTACTGAGGGAACACTTTTCACTTTTCGTTATTCACTATTAATTCCCTCCATCCTCGCCATCATTCATATGTTGATTAATGATATACCAGGTTACTGCCCGCCCGACGAAATACATTATTAACAGGAATATAAAAGGATAATCGGACATTATCCCGATATTTCCGGTATAATTCAATAGTATCAGTAAAAGTCCTAAAACAGCTATGACAATCAGATCGGGGATACGTTGTTTACTTAGCATAGAAATGGATTTTCAGCAAACGTACAAAAAACAGCGATTTGTTCGGTTCGAATGAGTTAGATACTTAAAAATTCTGTTACAAATCAGGTGAACCGGATGCATGATCACTTCCGGAAATCCTAATTATTCATTCTTTTAAATTTCACCAAATAGCTTCCAATAGCCAGTAGTATAATTAATCCGGATACAATATAGGTCCATACATTTGCCCTTCGTGATTTAGCCGAAATTTCGTAATCGCTGTACGCCATACGGTAGGCGGTGAGCTTCCATACCAGTGTGTCGCCATGTAAAACAGCGTTCCGGGGTACAATAATTTGACCAGGCAACAACAGTTTGTAGTCAACCGATTAGGTGAAATATTGAATAAACTCAAGGCTATCCAGGTTATCTTCAAATTTTTTCATAGGGCTTTCCTTTTTGTTCCATAATGCTGCGAACGCTGTTGTTTTAAAGTAAGTATCGAGAAATTGACCCATTTTCAGATCCATTTCTCCATTATTATTGAATGACATATTCTTAGCAAAAACAGAGTCCCGGGCTTGTTCAAGGCGTTGTTTACTAGTGGGCTTTGGGTCCAGGAGATCATAATTGGCCAAAAGAGTTTTGTATTCAACATTCCAAAGGTTGTGGCCAAACCAACTGTTGTATTTGTTTTCGAGATCACCGATATATTCACGGATTTCCAGGCCGTTCATTCCTTTCAGCAAGTCAGGCTTACCCAAAAACCAGAATGAGTATAAACCATTGATTGATGCGCCTCAACCAGTTTCCTGAAAGCCTGAGCATCATTCTGCCTGCTTAATACTATTAATTCTTTTACAGTGGATTGCTGCATCAGGGAATATGCTTTTATATATACTAAGCCGAAAAGGGAATACGTCGAATTTTAACATGCGTTATTTATCTATTCAAGGCATAGGCATACCAATTGAATCGTTGCTTCAAAATTGAAATAACTTAAATTGAATTCATTTTATCCGGGTCTTGCCACCTGAATGTATGAATCTTATAAAGGCAAATGCAGCGTTTTATCTCAAAGGCTGTCCTTCAATCCATGGAGCTCCGGCATCCACAAGCGCCTTTTCAATCTTTGGGATCTCGGTGTTTATTATTGTTTCAAGCCTGGTTTTTATTTTGGCAAATTGTTTGCCGGCCAGCTCAAGGCTTTTTTTATGAGTCGGGGTTGGTCCGTAAGTGGAATTGTTAATCCCCATGGCAGCCACACCCATTCGGCTGTATACGGTAGGTTCATTCTTTTCGCCAATTATGTCTTTGGACTGATTTCCGTTAAATTGAATTTCGAGTTTCTGCAATTCAATTTTTACTCCTGCAAGTTGCCTGTCGAGGTCTCCGGGCGACAATGTTGCAAGTGAAAGGGCTTTCTCCATGGCTGCGACTTTTTTAAGTGAATTGGCAAGAACCAATGATGCTGTCCCCACCTCGTCCTGAAGCTTTTCTGTTTCTTTCCAGAAGGCTACCGTTTGTTCAGGCGTAGAGCCTTTTAATGTCCCTTTATGTAATTGTTCCACTGTAAATTCAAATGGTCCGGACAAATCAGTAACCATACCGTCAATCTGCTTCGAAAGGCTTACGGAATATATTCCCGGAACTACCATAATGCCGGATGTAGTATCATCACGGCGTGATTTCTTTGGATTGAGTGTAAGTGCATCAGTATTCGGGTATCGCAAATCCCAGGCAACACGATGAAATCCTTTGCCTGCAGGAGCTTCAATACGCCGCACAACATTTCCTTTACTGTCTTTTACTGTCAGCCAGATTTTGGGTTCAGGCTGTATCCGCTCTTCTTCAATTGAATCCCATCCGGGGAATGGAATATCCTTTTTTAATCGGGTAAGTTCTTTTTCTTTCTCCAGCCTGGCCGATTTCAGTGTTTTGTACTCTTTGCTGATATTGTAAGTAAATACAGCGCCAAACGGAGGATTGGGAGCTGTAAAATAATCACCCCCCTGCGAACCGCCATCGTTGCCAATAGGTGAGCGGGGAATATACCACCACGCATTTCGGGGCTGGAATAAGGCAGCTTCCTTGCTGAGTTGTTCCTCTGAAATTGAGCGTAATAAACTATAATCGTCGAGTATAAAAATCCCCCGTCCGAAAGATGCTGCAACAAGGTCATTCTCACGCCTTTGGATTGCAAGGTCACGGAATGCGATTACAGGTAGTTTACCGATAAATTTAATCCATTGTTTACCGCTGTTTATAGTAAAATAAATTCCGAATTCAGTAGCTGCAAATAGGAGTTCAGGTTTCACATGGTCCTGTACAAGGCGCCAGGCAAGGGTACGGTCAGGGATATTTCCTTTTATTGACACCCAGGATTTGCCTTTGTCACTGCTTTTGTATAGATAGGGATTAAAATCTCCTGATTTGTGGTTGTCAAGAGCAACATACACGGTATTGGCATCGAATAAATCAGCTTTAATATCATTGATGAAGGCTGCTTTCGGAGCTCCCGGCAAATTGCTTATTTCAATTTTACGCCATGTTGTGCCACCATCTTCAGTTACCTGGATCAGACCATCGTCAGTACCAGCGTATATCAAACCTTCCTGCTTCGGTGATTCGGCCAGAGAAGTGATCGTATTGTATTCTGACATGGCATAAACATCCCATAGTGAGTTATAGCTCCATGTTTTATCCATTACAGGAAGCGTTATCCTCTCCTCGTTACGTGTAAGGTCGCCGGAAATTGTGGTCCAGCTATCGCCGCGGTCATCCGATCGCCAAACCCGTTGCGATGCATAGTAAAGTCGTGTTGGCGAAAACGGGCTTACCAGTATAGGTGCATCCCAATTAAAACGCTCGTGTTTTTCGCCTTCTCCCGGCTGTGGCTGAATGTATGTTATTTCGCCGGTGGTTCTATCGGCCCTGACGAGGTTGCCTTCCTGCCATTCGGCATATACAATGGATGGATTACCCGGTTCGGTGGCTGGCTGGTATCCATCGGCAAACAAAACAATTTCCCAGTCTGCATTGGTGATTCCCTGGCTGTTTTCGGTTCGCGACGGTCCGCCCTGGGTTGAATTGTCCTGGGTACCTCCGTAAATTGTATAAAATGGCTTGGCATCATCAAGAGCAATTTTATAGAACTGTGTAACCGGCAGATTCGCCATAAACTGCCATGTTTCGGCTAAATCGAAACTTTCATATAATCCGCCATCGGTACCGACAAGCAGGTAATTGGGATCATCTTTCCTGAATGCAATAGCATGGTTATCCGAATGCTTCCGTTCCTCTTTCATGGTGCGGAAATTTTTGCCGCCATCTTCTGAAATCTGTATACGTACGTCGGCAAGGTAAAGTCGGTCAAACTGGTGCGGCGATGCATAAAGTTCCTGGTAATAATGAGGCCCGGTTGCACCGGATACCGTATTGGAGCGTTTTTCCCATGAAGCGCCCCTGTTGGCAGATCGGTATATTCCACCGGTACGGTTCTCCAGTTCAATGGCTGCATATACTACATCAGGATTTTGAGGAGATATCGCCAACCCGATTTTGCCCATATTGGAAGAAGGTAATCCGCCATTAAGCTTTTCCCAGGTTTCGCCTCCATCAGTTGACTTGTATATTGCGGTGCCGGGGCCGCCTCCCATATAGGAAGCAACGGTCCGTCCACGTTGCCAGGTTGCTGCATACAAACAGTCAGGATTTGAGGGATCCTGCACTACATCTGTAGCGCCGGTCCATTCGTCGTCACCGAGTACTTTCTTCCAGTTTTTGCCTCCATCGGTTGTTTTATACAATCCACGGTCGCCGCCTTTTTTCCAGAGCGGGCCTTGAGCTGCAACCCATATAATATTGGAATTTGAAGGATGTATTATGATTTTGGAAATATGCTCCGATTCTTTCAATCCGAGATTCTTCCATGTGACACCGTCGTCTTCGCTTTTATAAATTCCATCGCCATAACCTACATGACGGCCACCTACATTTTCGCCTGTGCCAGCCCATATTACATGTGGATTGCTTGCATCAATAGTGATACAACCCATTGAGTAAGAGCCCTCTTTGTCGAAAACAGGCTTAAACGTTACTCCGGCATTTTCAGTCTTCCAAATGCCTCCAGATCCAATGGCTACATACCAAACGCTGTTATTCTTAGGGTGGATCGCTATATCAGCAACCCGTCCAGACATAAATGCCGGTCCGATATTTCTGAATTCGAGACCCGAAAATGTAGTATCAGAAAGGATACTTTCTTTCTCTTTAAGCTGCGGTTGTTTTTCCCTGGATTTTGATTGTGCAAAACTGAGGAATGGGAATAAGAATAAAATTGCCAGAAGTAAAACGGGAGTAATTTTCTTTGTCATTTTCGGGAAGCATTTAATGAAACAATGATTTTATATGTCGGTAAAATATTTTATTAATAATTTGAGCAACTATGACCAGAACACAAAAAGGTCATCTTTGTTCTCTCTTTCCATTATTATTTCAAAGGTATCAATTTCATTGTAATAGGCTATAATTTTCGGCATTTGTCTGCTGTTATAGCGCGACCACATGCTTAATGTATATGCCCCGGCATCGTGTATCAATATGTAATCACCCGCCTTAACTACCGGCAATTCGAGGTCACGGGCAATTACATCACCGGCAAAGCAGAGTGGTCCGGCTACCATGTATTTGTTCCTGTCGGCTCCGGTTATAGGTTTACCGTGCTTATCAACTACTGAAATGTGATGATGCCAGTCATCAGGATTGTAGCTTTTGCGCAAAAACAGGTCGGCACCCACATGGGTCATTATGATATTGTAGCTGGATTCCCGTTTTACATACTCCACTTTTGAAGCTACCCAGCCGGCGTTTGCATAGATATAGCGTCCAAATTCAGTAATAAGCCGGAACTGACCATTAAAAAGTTCGGCACATGAATGTTTCAACATAGCCATGTACTGATCCATAGCAACGGGAACGATTCCTGTATGATAGGAAACCGGAAACCCTCCGCCGATATCAAAAAAACGAATGCGATGCGGGTTTGAATTCTGTCTGAGCGTTTCATTTATTTCGATCGCCAGGTCCAGCACTTTCCTGATTCCATCAATGACAAGTGGAACCGGGCAGCCTTGTGAGCCGATATGCACATGAATGCCTCTGAGCCATTCATATTTCAGAAAATACGCTATTATTTTTTCTCTGTTTTCGTTTTCGGATATACCGAATTTTGAAATAGTGCCGGCTACACTGGTTGATTTTATGCTTCCCTGCCCGACCTGGGGATTTATACGCACGCCAACCTTGCTTTCTGATTGTACTGTTTTAAGGATTTCACCGATCCGGTCGAGTTCGTCAAATGAATCTGCATTCAGGTAAACTCCTGCTTTCAGTGCATATTCTATTTCGTCTCTTGTTTTGCATGGGGAATCGAATACAATGTTTTCGGGGTCAAATCCTGCCATTTCGGCCAAGTGAAGTTCAGGCAGGCTGGCAACTTCAGCACCAACGCCTGTAGCTTTAACTTTTGAAAGTATTTTTGTAAGCGGATTGGCTTTTACTGCAATGGCGTGTAAGGTTCCTTGTGGAAATATGTTTTTAATAGTGTTGATTCTCTCTTCAACTTGACTGAGATTATAAAACATAACGGCAGTGTCGTAATTGTTTACAAGAGTTTTATCTGAAATAGCTTTGCTGAATATGGAGCTCATTTCTTCTATTGTGAGATTGGATTGAATCACCAGTTGTTTGAATTTAGAATTGAAATGCATCCGGAATTTATTATTGATCCGACATTATTTTTCCTCTTTTTCTTTAGTATCTTTTTTGAATGAATCTTCCAGTTTTTTAAGGAAGTTTTTACTCCCGGCTGAGGTAATAACTATGGTAATAGCGCCAAGAGTAACAAAAATAGTAAAAAATCCGATAATTACAATTTCGCGGGCCACATCCAGTTCAACAAGTGAGATTGCCGAAAAGAATATCAGCAGTATACTTTTAACAAACTTCGAGATAAGAGAAGCTCTTGGAATTTCTTCGCGTAGTAAGGATTTGAGCACCGAAATCTGAGCCCAGGATGCCAACAACCAGCCTATGCCAAAAATTGCTGATGCAACAATGACTTTAGGCAGGAAAAGTATCCCTTTGCCTAATAAGTCGGATAATATATTTAATTTCCAGGCTAACAGCGCATTATCGAGGAAGATTAAAAAAATGAGAAAGAAACCAATATTCCCGATGATATTATAAAGGCTGTATCGTACATCGGCTTTTGAAATTTCCGCTTCAAAACCTGATCGCTTTAAAAACCGGTCAACTCGTAGAATAATTGAAAATTGCACAAGCAATCTCTTGACTATCCAACCTGCCAGCCAGCCCACAAGCAGGAGTAATAAGCCTCCGATAAAATTAGGCATATAAGCGAGCAGGTTATCGGCCAGCCCGAGAAATTGATCCTGAATATGTGTTTCCATAACTAGTTAATCTTTTTTTGTAAATTAAAAAGTGTTGAGAAAAAAGGCTCTCTTTCCTCATATTCTTTTAACCATAGTACCGGGCATTGAACCTGCTCGGTTATTTCCCGCACCAACGATTTAGCAACAAGCAGTTCAATGAAATCTCCTGATTTACCGCCCATTACCAGCAGATCAGTTGTATCAGCCAGTTTTAGTATTCCATTTAAAATATCAGGGTTGGAAATAATTTCAATATTTGCAAGGAGATTATTATCAGTAATATCCTGGTTAATCTGATCCGTGATAATCTTTCGGTCAGCTTTTGAGGTCCTGGGGCTGAAAACAATAGCTACAGTAACTTTTGCCCCGTAATACTCCAATAATGCAGGCGAAATTTCAATAGCCAGGCGGGTATGGATATTGCCACTGTATGGAATCAGAATCTTTTTAATTTGCCCTGGAATAATTTCGCCGTGCAAAATTGCAACTTCGCTTGTTGTTTTTTGCAACACATTATCAATTGCAGAAGTGAAGAACCGGGAAGAGAAAGTGTTGTTCTTTTTACGACCTGTGATTATGAAATTGCAGCCTACTTCCACCGCCGTATCCACAATTCCGCTCGATATCATATGTGAGATTTTAATTATTGACCTGGACGGAATACCCGCAGCCTCAGCATAATTCTGAGCTTCTTCAAGTAAAGCCTCAGCCTGGTTCGTCGCCTGCACCCCGACCTGAAGTTTTTTCTCTTCACCAAGTTCAATAACATGAAGGAAAATTATAGTTGCACTATGTTTCATGGCGATGGCAAATGCTATATCCGACATGCTCTTTACATTATCTGATGCCGATAAACAAACCATTATAGTGTAATCTTTCTGCTCAATCCGTTCAAGTGTAGCGACTTTCCGTACATGTTCAATTTCACGCCCTGATGCATAAAACCGGTAACCAAGTAGTCCGATGGAAACCCATATGATGGTTACAATCCAGGCTGTTAAGCTGTAGTTGAACATATAAACAGCTAAAAACAACAACATAAGTATTCCTGCTATAGAAAGGTACGGGAAGATTGGTACCCTGTATCCACGATCAAGGTCAGGCCGCTTTTTTCTTAACCGGATCATTGCAATATTTACCTGCAGGAACAGGAGCAGGAACATAATGTCAGCTGCACTTGCCACGTCCTCAATTGGCAATGAAACCGCCATGATTATAACAATTACCAGCGAAATTAAAATGCTCCAATGAGGTGTGTGATTTTTAGGATGTACTTTACCGAAAATGCCAGGGAAATTACGGTCGCGCCCCATGGCAAAAGCAACCCGTGATGATGAATAAATAGTTGCATTTAAAGCTGAAATAGTAGATATCAATCCTCCTACCAGGAGTAAGATGCCACCTCCGACAAAGAAATTCCTGGCAACATTGACAAGAGCAATTTCCTTCTGCTGTGCAAGATAATCCCATGGAGTGATCCCGACAGGTCTCACACTTCCGAGTGCAACAAATGCCACCATAATATAAATGGGTACTACTATTATTAAAGAGAGAAATACAGCCCTCGGGATGTTTTTCTTCGGATTCCTGATCTCTTCCGAACTTTGGGCAATAACCTCGAAACCTTGAAAAGCAATAAAGGTAAGCCCCATTGCTTTAAAAACACCGCTAAAACCATGAGGCATAAATGGACTGAAGGTTGTTTGCCAATCGCCCCGGCGCAGGATGAATTCAAGTCCAAAACCAATGAAAATCAATAAAATAACTATCTTTGTGAGAGTTACAAGGTTCCCGATTTTTCCGGTTTCGGAAGCCCCTCTAAAATTCACATAAGCGAAGAGAATAGCTACGCCTCCGGCAAGCAATTTTTGAGGTGCCAGGAAACCCCAATGCGGCATGGTAATAGAGAATTCGAGCAGAAGGTGTTCAAAATAGGCGCCAAAACCAAGAGCATATAAACTACAGGCTACGGCATGAGCAAACCAACTCATCCATCCGGAAAGAAATCCGTTCCATTTTGGTAAGCCTTCCTTTACCCAAAGATATCCCCCGCCGGCATCATGATAGCAGGAACCTAATTCAGCATACGACATCGCGGTAAACAAGGCAATAATGCCATTCAAAACGAACGTAAGAATGAGAGCAGGACCGGCAACCCCTGCAGCGATACCAATTAAAACAAACATACCGGCACCTATCATGGCGCCTACTCCGATGAGTGTTGCATCAAGCGTACTCATTTCCCGGGCAAGCCGGACTTCGGTATCAAATTTTTTCACAAAACAATTCTTTTGTGTTTTCTGAATGTACTAAAATTTTATTTCTGAAATGTACTCTCCTTTTCATATAACAAAACAAAACCTGTTTTGCCTTTCCAAGCAAAGTTAAATCAAAATGCACAAGTTGTCAATATATGGAATTATCATTCGGTAGAAATAAAAAAGTGTCGAACAAACTGAAAAACAGCACTCATCTCCTCTGGCCACTATTCCAGATTGCAGAAAAAGAGCGACTCGTTTTCCAGTGTGATATCTGTAATTTCCATATGGTTTGGATTATGTTTCCCGGAGAGCAGTTTGAGGCTGGGCATATGCTTTACGCTTACGTTTCTGGTTAACAAAGTTAAGCCTAAAAGTAAATTTAGTCGACATGGAAATGGCTGGATAACAAAACTTAAAGCGCGGCTATACCTGCTGAAAAACAACAGGTGGCTTTATGCGAATTGTACACAGGAAGATGAGTTTCAACCGAATGCTTTCATCTGCAAAAGCAACAGTGAAGGGGTTGATTCAAAACTGACTTAAAGCTAGTGGTAAACCTGGATTTTAACAAGCCCGCCGCAACTATATTTAGCTAAAATGTGCGATTATTCAGCCTCATTAAAATTTTTCAGAACACCGGCGAGAATTTTCCTGTCGCATTTTACCCTTGACTTATATAAAACAGGAAATACTTCATCCCATTTAAGGCCAAGTTTTACTAATGCTTTGTTTTTTTCATTTTCGGTCCAGTCTGATTCCCTGTAAAATTCCACTTGTCCTTTGTCGAAAAGCACTACCGGCTGTATATAATCAAGGTCGCCTGAGTCGTGTGGCGAACAGAAACCAATATGTTTTGTCTTGTTATTGAAAAAAAAATCCGTGAGTACTATGTGGGTAATATTAGTACCTTCATTCACCTCTGTTTTATCCGAAGCACTTACATATTCAATATTATCAGCCATCCAATATTCCCATACATGGTTTTCGAGCAAATCAGCTTTTGACAAGTCCTGGAGTCGTTTTTTATCCATTTTAATAGTTTTATACTGTAAAATGCTATCTTCCGGGTCGAAAACTGTGCTCAGGACTTACTTTGGGTTGAGCTCTCAAATAACGTACTTTTGATACGCAACGGGGAACCTGACTTTCGGGTAGGTACAAATGATCTAATTCCCACATTCGCGGGATAGCTATCAACAAATATATTAAAAATTATATAACGAACAAATAAGTGTTCCGATTATTGGTTATTGACGATTTTGATTTTTCGTTAAAGATGTTTTACACCTGTTTTTAAAAGGTTTACAGAACAAAACCTGCATAATATTAATGTCATAATTTCTCTACCTTTGCACTTTGCTTAAGATTTCAGCATGGAAAACAACCTATTTGTATACAATACTTTATCTCGCCAAAAAGAACTTTTTGTTCCGATTAACGCCCCGCATGTAGGCATGTACGTTTGCGGTCCAACCGTTTATGGCGATGCTCACCTGGGGCATGCCCGCCCTGCCATTTCATTCGACCTGGTGTTTCGCTATTTGCGCCACCTGGGTTATAAAGTGCGTTATGTACGCAATATCACCGACGTTGGCCACCTCGAAAATGATGCCGATGAAGGCGAAGATAAAATTGCCAAGAAAGCGCGTCTCGAACAGCTGGAGCCTATGGAAGTGGTGCAGTATTTTACCGATCGTTACCATGCAGCAATGGACAAACTTAACGTGCTCAAACCCAGTATTGAGCCACGCGCATCAGGACATATGATCGAGCAGATTGCCATGGTAAAAGCTATCCTTAATGCGGGAATGGGTTATGAAAGCAAAGGATCAGTTTATTTTGACGTGGAGAAATATAACCAAACCCATAATTACGGAATTTTATCAGGACGTGTGGTCGAAGAACTTTTATCGAATACCCGCCAACTCGAAGGACAGGACGAAAAACGCAATAGTTTTGATTTTGCTTTGTGGAAAAAGGCACAGCCCGTGCATATTATGCGCTGGCCTTCGGAGTGGAGCGACGGGTTCCCCGGCTGGCACCTCGAATGCTCCGCCATGAGCACCAAATACCT
>JBBQGD010000024.1:0-27775 GCA_038322655.1 Bacteroidales bacterium
GCTGCCTATTATCTTCGTTATCCCGATTGTACAATTGCTGATACTCGCGTTTGCCGTTACATTCGAAATTAAGAATATTAACCTGGTGATTGTGGACCAGGATCATTCGGTAGCTTCGCGTCAATTGGTTTCAAAGTTTGCCGCACCTCCATTTTATACTATAAAAGCGTATGCTGATTCGTATTTGCAAGCCGAAGAACAATTAAAAACCGGAAAAGCTCACCAGATCCTGATCATTCCAAACCGCTTTGAGCGCGATCTTCAGAAAGAATCAAAAGCATCGGTTCCGCTGATTACCAATGGCATCGACGGAAGTGCTGCCGCCATTATGAATGCCTATGGCAATTCAATTATTATGGACTATAACCAGGATATACTTGTGGATATTACCGGAGGAATGGACATTAAACCTCCTTTCGATCTGCGGTATTCATACTGGTTTAACCCGGAACTGGATTATAAAACCTATATGGTGCCCGGAATCCTTGTGTTGCTGGTCACCATTATCGGAATGTTTCTCTCCTCCATGAATGTGGTGCGCGAAAAAGAAATGGGTACCATTGAGCAGATCAATGTATCACCGGTTAAGAAATACCAGTTTGTAATTGGCAAGTTGCTGCCATTCTGGTTTATCGCCATGTTTGAGCTGGGTTTTGGACTTACTCTTGCGCGAATTGTTTTTGGAATTCCAATATTAGGGAGTCTCTGGCTGATTTTTGGAGTAGCTTCGGTATATCTATTAGCCACACTTGGTATTGGACTTTTGATATCGACACTGGTAAACACACAGCAACAGGCCATGTTCCTTGCCTGGTTTTTTGCAGTGGTTTTTATCATAATGAGCGGACTGTTCACGCCTATCGATAGTATGCCTGAATGGGCGCAACAGATAAATATAGTAAATCCGATAGCTTATTTTATCAAAATCATCAGGATGATTATGCTCAAGGGATCGCAGTTCCAGGATATTCTGAAACCGTTTATAGCTATTTCAATTTATGCGGTTTGTTCGCTAACGCTTGCTGTATGGCGTTACCGGAAAGTTGCTGCCTGATTAAACAGGATTAGATTATCAAATTACTTTATAGGTATTGGCGCTTATGCATCCCAATTTTGAAACCTTTGGTAATGGGAAACAGGGAAATATTCAGCGGCGTGAACTCGATCAAATTTAATAAGCGGTTTACAGCACATTGCTAAAATACTCTCCACGCAGGTTCGCATATGCAATGTCATTTGCCTGTTAGACTACGAAAGTGGAAGACGGTCAGATCTGGAAGGACTTAAAAAAGACCAGGAATACATGACAAAATAATTAATCCGATGAAAACGAAATATTTTAACTATGCAATATTATTGCTGATGATAGTTATGGTAGGTGCATGCAAAAAAGATACACATATTGCAGATACTTCAGATGAGAATAGTCAAATGATATTAGCAAAGAGTGTAGCTAAACAACTTAATGTTGACGTTAATTTTAAAAGTGTTGAAATGCGCGTAAATGACAATTTCAGCATTTTAAAGAATGCCTGTTCAGACACACTAGATTATTCAAACTCTAAATTAATCACATTTGTTACTATAAATAATTCTAAAAGAATTTACTACAAATGTTACAGTTACTCCTTTGTTAAAAGAACAAAACATATTTTTATGTCAAATTAAGAGGAATCATGAAGTACTAAGTATGGAAGTTTCATTGGAGTATGATAATTTTAATAATTTGATGACAATTAAAGAAGTTAATGGCTCTCAATTCAAATCCACAACATCATTTTTAGGTTGCATGAGGGGTTTTTTTAGATCAGATATTGGCACAATAGTTGAAATATTAGATGTTGCAGGAGGCCTTGGGTGCGTTGTGTGTGCTGGGGTTGCTGGCTTTTATACGGGCGTTGCAGCGTTGGGTTGTATGCCAACTTCTAACTAATTAATCATGTGGAAGATAATTCAAATTTTATTTGGCGTCAGCTGCCTGATATTATTAATGATATCAGATTCTTACTATCTGACACAGCCTGTCAAATTAGTAATTTTAGTAATAGCAATATTAGGATTTATAGTCCGTGGATATTACTATTTCAGGAAAAAGGATTGATTCAATGTCACTAAAAAGTTTTAAAAGCGAAAATGCTGCTACTGGAGCTGCTATTGCTGCTGCATGCCTGGCTGACAATTTATAAATTTGAAAAATATGAACAATACTTTTCTTTTTTACATTACAATACTGTTTCCTTTGATTGTATTGGCCTTGATATCGACAAAAAATGAAGCATACTTATTTGTCATACTTTTGATACTTTATGCCTTAATTTACAGGCCGATTATTCGCTATTATAGATTGAAGAACAAAAAAATAATTTCAAAAGAATCCTTTTGGATGTTTTGTATTCCATTCTGGGAAATCAAATGGTTCAAAGAATTGTATTCAAATTAATTTTTTTTGAAGCGGCTGACTCTGAAATGGGACAGCCGCTTTCAAGCTTTCGAAGTATACTACAATCAAGAATGGATTTTCGAACTATTTACAGATTAAGCTATGAAAAGACTGCCAACTGCTCCGCCCATTCCAAGTTATATTTTCGGTTAAGTTTAGTTTTTAGAAGACTACAATTTACCGTGCCTCCTTGATTCCTTTTACTGCACTCTGAACAGTCTTTTTTACCACGGAGATTATTACTTCTCTGTGTTTCTCAGTGAAATCCGTGCCTTCATGGTTTCATTTGTTTTTTCATCGTAAAGGCCTTCGAACTTTTTTAAATATGTACCTTTGCCCGCATGTTGTAAGCTATCATAACTTTTAAAGCAACACGGAAACATAGTATGGCAGGTATATTATTCGATGAAATTGTTTTTGGACCTATAAAAAGCCGTCGCTTTGGGGTTTCACTGGGCATTAACCTTATGCCCTTAAATGGGAAGTTATGTACTTTTAACTGCATTTATTGCGAATGCGGACTTACTGATGAACGTAAAAAAGAGAAATTAAAACTTTTTTCAGCAAGCGACATAAATGCTTCATTGCAAAGCCGCTTTGAAGCACTTAAATCAGGCGGGCTCGATCCTGATAATATCACATTTGCCGGCAACGGAGAACCAACACTTCATCCTGAATTCGAAAATATAATTGACAACACCATCCGCCTGCGCAACGAATTTTTTCCGAAAGCAAAGGTTACAGTACTCTCCAATGCCACCCGTCTGGATCGTGAAAATGTGAAACGTGCGTTACTTCAGATTGATAATAATGTTTTGAAACTCGATGCCGGCACCAATGCAACTTTCCAGGCTATCAATCGTCCTACATTTCCGATAACACTCGAAAAAGTAGTTCAGGAATTAAAGAATTTCGGAGGGGACCTGGTTATACAAACCATGCTGATACGTGGTGAAGTGGATGGAAAGAATGTGGATAATACTACCGGAGAAGAACTTACTTTATGGTTAAAACATATTCAGGAAATTAATCCTAAATTAGTTATGCTTTATCCTATCGACCGGCAAACACCATATAGGACACTCGAAAAAGTTCCCGAAGCAGAGTTTAACGCTTTAGCCAAAAGAATTGAAGCTTTGGGAATAAAAGCGGAAGTATTTTATTAATAATTTGACAATGTGATAATTCGATAATTTGACAATGCGACAATGTGATAATGTGGTAATCTGATAGTGTGGCAATGTGATTCTATGATAATGTGGCAATGTGATAATGTGGTAATTTGATCATGCGATAATACGGCAATGCGATAATGTTATGATGTAGTAAATATGTAAATTAGCATATTAGCACATTGAATAATTAACACATTTGAACGAACTAATCCCTAAAGCCCAATCCCTAACCCCTCATGCTTGAGTACGAGCCTAAAATATTACTTGCTTTTGCCGAAACCCTGAGTGGGAACGAGGAGATATTTACCTGGCTGATGCAAAACGGTTACCCGGAACTTGGTGCGCTTAGCATGAGTATGCGTGGCAGCGAAGAAGCATTTGCCTGGTTAATGAAAAACGGGTTCCCGCATCTCGGCGCGCTCGATCGCGCCATTGACGGAGATCCGAAGGCATATATTTGGCTACAGAAAAATGATTTCCAGTTGTTAGCTATTATAGCGGAAGCATGCAACGCCAAACCCGATGCTATTGATTATCTAAACCGCAACAACCTGCCGATTTTCCTGCTTATTGCCCGGAAGTTTATTGCCTTCCGTGATACCCAGACGTATGATTATCATAAGAAACAATTTTAAAATTCAGTGTTTCTATAAAAAAACCACGACCAGAAGTTAGCCGTGGTTTCGTATCCGAGGGGTAATCAAAGTATATTTATCCGCATTTACTGTACCCGCATGAGGTACAGGTCATACATCCTTCTTTATAAACTATGGTATTTTTATCGTTGCATTGCGGGCAACTGTGGCCTGTTTGTGTCCCATCGGGTATAAACTTTTTAAGTCCACGAATCACACCATTTTTCCAGGTGGTAATACTAACGTTATCGAAACTCAGGTTATCAACCAGTTCAACAACATATTGTAAAGGCATTCCATGACGTAGTATGCCGGAAATAAGTTTGGCATAGTTCCAGTAGTCTTTCTTAAAGGAACGCGACAAGCCACGGTGTGTT
The DNA here is from genome assembly GCA_038322655.1 of Bacteroidales bacterium. Lineage (GTDB taxonomy): Bacteria > Bacteroidota > Bacteroidia > Bacteroidales > UBA4417 > UBA4417. The sequence continues at coordinate 4,628 of JBBQGD010000024.1, forward strand.
ACCCGGTAACCGTAACTATCCTCGTACTCAAAATCATATCGTGCCGGGGTTTCTTCTTTTTCCTTTTGGCGGATCACCCATCCTTTTTTTACATAATCGGGGATATAGAAATCGGTGCTTTTACCTGTAAATATCTCGTACGGCTTGTTATTAAGAAGACCAACAAAAGCAATCCAGCGTTCGTCTTCATTCATAAAACGCACTACCTCAACTTCCAGTTCTTTAGGACGTGGCGGAGCTTTGGTTTCTTGGAATTCGTTAATTTCTTCTTTATTGTTATCATTGCCGATCAATACGCCCGAGCGCGAGCCGTCGCGGTAAATAGTCATCCCCTTGCAACCGCTTTCCCAGGCTGTAAGATAAACATCGCTAACCAGTTCTTCGGTAGCTTCGGCCGGAAGGTTTACGGTTACACTGATGGAATGATCAACCCATTTCTGAATGGCGCCCTGCATCTGTACTTTTGCAACCCAGTCGATATCGTTGCTGGTAGCTTTGTAATACGGTGATTTTGCAATGATTGGCTCAAGTTCTTCATCGCTCATCGAAATGGCATTTTCCATATCGTAGCCATTTATTTGCATCCAGTCGAGGAACTTGGGATGGAACACGTTGTATTCTTCCCATGCATCACCTACTTCGTCAATAAACGATACATGAACATTTTTGTCGTTTGGATTGACTTTGCGGCGGCGCCTGTAACTAACCATAAATACGGGTTCAATACCCGATGTGGTTTGAGTACAGATACTTACGCTGCCAGTTGGAGCAATGGTAAGCATACTGATATTGCGGCGACCCTGTTTTTCCATTTTGGCATACACCTCAGGAGCCGCTTCGCGGATACGGTTGATCAGAGGATTATTACGTTCGCGTTCTATATCGAAAATGGGAAATGCACCGCGCTCAGCTGCCAGGTCGGATGAAGCGCTGTATACTTCAATTGCAAGTGTTTTATGCACATCCACACTGAAATTTGTAGCTTCTTCGGTTCCGTAACGCATATTTAATGCAGCAAGCATATCGCCTTCAGCTGTTATGCCGATACCGGTTCGACGCCCTTGCAGAGTTTTTTCGCGGATTTTCTCCCAAAGGATCCTTTCAGTGCGTTTGGTTTCTTCATCCTCAGGATCTGAATTGATTTTGGCAAGGATTCCATTAATCTTTTCCATTTCGAGGTCGATGATATCATCCATAATGCGAAGAGCAGCCCGCGAATGTTCAGCAAACAATTTTGAATTGAACGAAGCTTGTGCCGTAAACGGATTTTCGACGTAACTATATAAATTTATGGCAATTAACCTGCAACTATCGTAAGCACATAAGGGTATTTCGCCGCAAGGGTTAGTCGACAAGGTTTTGAACCCAAGATCTGCATAGCAATCGGGCACTGATTCGCGGATAATGGTATCCCAGAACAAAATTCCCGGCTCGGCCGATTTCCATGCGTTGTGAATTATCTTATCCCACAAGCCACGGGCACTAATTTCCTGAACTTTCGAAGGGTTGTCTGAATCAATAGGGTATTGCTGGTTATAATTACCCTTGTTTTTTACGGCATTCATAAATCCATCATCGATCCTTACTGATACATTGGCACCGGTAACTTTACCCTGTTCCATTTTAGCGTCAATAAAGCTTTCGCTATCAGGATGTTTGATTGATATGGATAACATCAAGGCACCACGACGGCCATCCTGCGCAACTTCGCGGGTTGAATTGCTGAACCGTTCCATAAAAGGAACAATACCGGTTGAAGTGAGAGCACTGTTCAAAACCCTGCTACCCGAAGGCCTGATGTGTGACAGGTCGTGACCAACACCTCCACGGCGTTTCATAAGCTGAACCTGCTCCTGGTCAACTTTCATAATACCACCATATGAGTCGTGATTACCATCACTACCTATTACGAAGCAATTCGAGAGTGATGAAACCTGGAAATTGTTTCCTATGCCGGCCATAGGGCTTCCCTGAGGAACGATATAACGGAAATTGCGGAAGAGTTCAAAAAGCACTTCTTCACTCACTGGGTTTGGATATTTCTTTTCGATACGGGCTATCTCGGAAGCAAGACGATGGTGCATATCGTCAGGTGTAAGCTCATAGATATTTCCATCACTATCCTTCAGCGCATATTTATTCATCCATACACTTGCGGCGAGTTTGTCGCCTTGAAAATATACAGTAGCGGCATCAAGTACTTCCTCGTGTGTGTATGCTTTCATTGTTTTTTTTACCGGCTTTTCAATACTCTGTTGAGTCATTAATGGTGGTTCAGTTACGGGAACGCTTACAAATTCTGGCTCTTTTGCCGGTTCAACTCTTTCAGACTTTTCGATTCCGGGTCTTTGGCGCTGTTCGAGTACTTTCCCATAAAAATCGTTTTTTACACCTTCCCCTACTGAGGAATCGATCTGTGAAAAAAGATTAACATCCATTTTGATTCGCGTTCACTGTTAATAATAAAAAGAATATCCTGAAAGCCAATTGTATTGTGAAATTCTTGTGGCCGAAATCAGGATTTACAAATTTACACTATGCTTGCTGTATTATTCAAATACAGTTATTAACAAAAATCGTGTTAACAAGTATTATCTATCTGAATATGTGCCGTTTAAACCCTTGATAAGTAACGAAACCCTTGATAACAAAGGGTTTCGGAAGGCCCGCCAATAAAGGGATATAAGAATATAAAAATTAATGAGTAAAAACAAGGTGAAATGGCTGTATTTATTATCGTTACAATATAAATTATTTAATATAATAATGTCAATAATAAACAGGGCTTAATTTTTGTTTAACTCGCATGATTCCAGATCAGTTTTGTGCCAAAGCCCAGTCGGTTATGAGTCATCTTAATAAAGCCAGGTTGTATGCTCCAAAGAGTAAGTTTTTTAAAAGTTGCAACAGGAAATTTTTTCAGGTATGCGGCCTGGGCTATATCGTAAAGTTCACCACCCAGCTCTGCAGATATTCCGGTAAATTGTATTCCCTGAATCTTCCCTATCATGGTAGTTTCGAGTGCAAGTGCTCCAGAAACGAGCGGCTGCTGCAGCATTTCATCAACATGCCTTGTGCCATGATCGGAAGTAAATACAAACATATTCAACTCATCGATATACACGTAAAAACAGGTGCAGGTATAGGGAATATTGTTAGCTGAAGTAGCCAGCGTAAAAATATGATGCTTGTGTATAAAATCAGTTATTCGCTTTTCGGGAAGGTTCATCTGCACTGGTTATAATTCATTTTTAAAATATTCTTGTTCAGGAATAAAAACATAAGAAGTGCAATACCATCCAAAGCATAATTTACTTTTAAAATGAATAAGCAAACTAATTTTGTTTAAAAATCGAGACTTAGCGAGAGATAGAAAATGCGGGGTTGAACCGTTTGATCTTCAATGCCCCACGCCCAATCGGCACGCAGGAAATAGCCGAACAATGTACTGCGTAACCCAAAGCCATACCCGGCAATAAGCGGATCTTTCTGTACCTGAACGGTAATAACCAGTGGTTTGCTCGAAATTGTTTTTGTATAATAGGTATTAGATTCATCGAGAGGATTCAGTCCTTGCCAGGCAGAACCTATATCCGTAAATCCGACAATTTGAAAATTGTTAAGGAATTCGGATCTGAGTGGTTTATTCAATAAGTATTTGAAAACGGGGAAACGCAATTCAGAGCTGAATAAAGCAAACGTATTTCCGCTGCGGGCATTCTGCTTGAAGCCCCTCATGTTGGTGGCAAGAGTCTGAAAAGCATAGTTCTGATTATAATTAATCTGGTATTCAGAATTAAACTGGGGTGTCAGCCAGTTATCAACTCCTCCCATGTAATACAACAGTTTTTCTTTCCCGAATGAAGTACTTCCGGCAAAGCGGTTAGCCCAGATAAATGAACGATGTATACGGGTGTAATGCCGAACATCAAATCCAACGACAATCATATTTGCTGTGGGAGATTTTACCAGCTGATAATATTCACCAAAAACTTTATAACGCAGGCCCTGCAGAAGATTTATACCGATTTGCCGGGTGTTGTCGTAAACCAGTTCACCTTTAGCTATAGCCCAGGTATTACCATCAAGGTTCATGTTGGCTGTAGGATAATCATAAGCCAGCACATAAGGTTTATCATACTGCACTGTAGCAGTTCCTTTAAGTGCGAGAATCTCGGTAAAGGGATAGGTCAGCACATAGTGAAGTTCATGAATCCTGTGGCGCACATATGCGTCGGAGTATGAAACATCAAATCCGGTACGGTGAAAATAAACTTCGCGGTCGAGACGATGTTTAAGATTAGAAAAGCCAAACAAATACTCGTTATGAACGAGGCTTGCATTTAACCGGACACCTCCTATAATCCGATAGTCCTCCAACAAGTCAGTTGCTCCTAACATAAAAAGAGCATTAGTGGGCGAATTTTGATAAACCGGTCCTGAATACCCAAGGTAAGGCTGGTAACTCAGGTTGAGATAAGAAAAATCGAGTTGACTGATAAGCTGGTTAACAGAATATTCAACATTATAATTCCTGGGTTGTGGAAGCTTGATAATTGCATCGCCACTTGCGGGTTGAAGAACATTTCCTCTTCCTGTTGTTGTTTTCCCTGGCTGCATATTACCTGAAATCTGGTAATTGTTAATATCAACTCCTGATGTATCAGTTTTTGAAGGAGGAATGTCGTTTTCGTAAACAGCAACAAATCGTTTACGTTTTACTTTACTTTCAGGATTTAACTTGCGGAGAGCAACCTCCTTCTTTTCTTTTTGTGCATTTTCCCGTAAATCTGTCATGTATCTGGTCTGGCCCAGGGTCTGTAGCGGACTTATTGGCCCGGAAGGTATATCGCCTGTATAAATGTGGTATTTATTATCCTCATAAACCAACTCTGTTGTTTTACGACCAACATAACTCACATCCTGGCTTAGTACGGAGCGTGGATAATTGGTGAGTGGAAATGTTTCGGTATAATAGCGGTAATGTACAGTTGTATCAACATAAGCCACTGTGCTGTCGAATCTTGCGGCATACCGGTTATAAACGCCATTGGCATCGCTCAGGTAGGTAAAGTACCCGGGGCTGTATGGAACCGGCTGTATTTCGTTGGCCAGCCTGGTATTGGTGACTCTTTTAAGTACGTTACTGCCAGAGCGTAGGTCATACATAAAGAGGTCATTCGTTTCCTTTCCGTCATACGAAAGCAGATTCTCCCTTGTAAACCGGATTGTATCATCAGGCCTGTTAGAGCTAAATAGTATAAAGTCACCTTTTGGCAGAAACCTCGGATTTAAATCATTATAAACATCAGATGTTATAGGTTCTGCTGTATTGGAAGCAAGACTGTATACATAAATGTCGGACTGGCCGCGCTGAACAGCCGACATTACATAGGATCGTCCATCAGGTGAATACGAAAAATCGAGAATTTTCTGAAAATTAAAAAGATTCTGACTCAGCCATTTGCGGGTTTCCATATCGTAGAAATACAAATACAGCAAGCCTTTTTTTTCAATAATCATAGAAATAACAGTGCCTGCAGGATGCCATGCCAGCAAAGGATACGAATAATCAACTTTTTCATCAGTGTGGTAACCGGTCCGGAAGATTCGCTTCTTTTTGCCGGTGGCCAAATCATACATAAAAACCTTGTATAAGCCTTTATCATTGACAGAATATACCATCTCCTCGCCATCAGGACTAATATGCATATTATTGTAAACCCTGTCCTTTTTTATTTTGAAAGGGACTTTCGGATTATACTGGCTATAATCCTGTTTTTCTGATGAATATATCTGTTTATACCATTCATACCATTCTCCAATAACATCTTTGAACGAAACGCCCAGTACATATACAATGCCACCTTCGACACTGCGATTTACCCTGGTCATATAGAGTATATTGGCTATATTATCTTCACCATACTTTTCAGCAATATAATGCCAAAGTGAATGTCCGGCCAATACTGCATCATCATCAAGCAAGTGGTTAAACTTTTTATATTTTTCACTCAGTATTCCGTCTTTTACTTTATTATCAAGTTCAGTATCCCAGTTACGGCTGTAATATGAAACCAGTCCGTCAATATACCATGCCGGCAAATTAATCAACGTACTGTTTTTTACCTGCGACCCGAGTGACCCTCCATATACAATGTTTTCGAGCAGCAGCCGGGTTATACCTCCACGAATCTGCCTGTCGAAATGATTCAGATCGCCATCGAAATACAAGAATACTTTGGAGCCTATAATATGCGTGATTCCGCCCGTATTGTACTGGGAATTATTCATTAACCCGATATTGCTCTGCTTTAGGTCCGAATATGTATTATAAACAATAAACTGGGTCTTTTTATCAAGTGTCGTTTCAAGTTTTCTCTCAATTTCAGGAATATATTTCCCGGCGTAATCGGCTGTATGTTGGGCCAGTTCTTTCCCATTAAGGTAATAATATACATCAAAATTATTGAAACGGTAATATGTCCATAGGAAATCAGAGTACTGAACACGGTTTTTACCAAAGGTCATTTGCGAGCCGTTGTAGAACTGCGCTGAAGCAGAATGAGTAAAAAGCCACACAATCAGCATTGTACATGCTAATCTGTATATTTTTACCCTGATACTAACGGAACTTATTTGCATTTGTGTTCAAAAATTTTTCAACCCGCTAAAGTAACAAAAATCCCCGGTTCAATGTTTATGTATATAGAATAGGTTTATTGATAACTTTATCGCTTCAAAATTAGTATAACTATGATTCAGAAATTAAAGAGATTTATTTTTAATTCATTCGGTGTAAATACATATGTATTGATTGACGGCACCGGTAAATGTCTTATTATTGACCCGGCCTGCCAGTCTCATAGTGAAGAAACTGAACTTCTCAGGTTTATAACCGAAAATAAACTGAGCCCTGTGGGAATGGTGAATACGCACTTCCATGTGGATCATATAGTCGGAAATACATTTGTCTGTGAAACTTTTAAAATCAAGCCACAGTGTCATAAAAGCAGTAAGATGCTTTGGGAAACAGCAGTTCAATTTGGTGCAGTATTCGGTATTAACCTTGAAAATATGATAATCCCTGTTGATTTCATCGGCGAAGGCGATCAGATATATTATGGAAACTCAAACGTTGAAGTTTTATATACCCCGGGACATGCCGATGGTAGTATTTGCCTTGTAAATCATGCTGATCGATACGTTATTGCCGGTGATGTGCTGTTTCGCGACAGCATCGGTCGAACAGACCTTCCGACAGGTAATTTTGATGTCCTGCATCAGAGTATTACCACTAAATTATTCACTCTGCCTGATGATTACACTGTATATCCAGGGCATGGACCTGAAACAACTATTGGATTCGAAAAGATTAACAATCCTTTTCTGCATTGAAAAAACAAACAGGGCAGCAGAAATTCGTCCTGGTGTGATAAATGATGATGGAACCAGCTAAATTTCCCACATTTGGCAACCTGCGGATTTTGTCTGTTTCAGATAAATATACCTGCCTGGTGTAATTTCCTGTTCACGATAATTAAACTTGTAACTACCTTTGTTGGCATGAAATTCGTTGATTCACACTGCCATTTATACCTTCCGGAATTTGATGACGAACGTCAGACTGCCGTTCAAAATGCAATCATTGGCGGAGTAAGCACCATACTATTACCAAATATTGATTCTACTTCCTGGCAATCTATGCTGGAACTAAGTGAGAATAATCCCGGTATTTGTTTCCCTATGGCAGGGTTGCATCCTACTTCTGTACTTCCAGAAAGTATAGATGATGAGCTAAACGAAGTTAAACGACAACTTGAAACCGGAAAATTCATTGCCGTCGGCGAAATAGGCATAGATTTATATTGGGATAAGACCCACCAAGGGTTACAGGAAGAAATATTCCGGCAGCAGATCCGTCTTGCCAAAGAATATAAACTGCCTGTTGCCATACATGTACGTAAATCCTTTGATGAGGTTTGGCATATCCTGAAACCCGAAACCGGTGCTGATCTGAAAGGAGTTTTTCATTGTTTCCCGGGAGATGAAATGCAGGCACGTCGGGTAATTGAAGCTGGCTTTCTGCTGGGTATCGGTGGGGTGGTAACTTTCAAAAATTCCGGCATGCAAAAAGTAGTTGCTTCGGTTGGACCTGAACATATTATACTCGAAACCGATGCACCTTTCCTTGCGCCTGCTCCCTATCGCGGTAAAAGGAATGAACCGTCCTATATCCCAATAATTGCTGAAAAAGTGGCTGAACTCTGTGGCATGACTGTTGAAGAGGTAGCTGAGATAACAACAACGAATGCACTAAACCTGTTTAATCTAAAAACGGTATAATTGAACAAAAATGAACCTGCGCAGGTCGGATCGCGATGCCGGATTTTTAACTCTCCGAATATGAAATCAAGAAATATAAAACGTACCAAATCCTTACCAACTCAATGACCCCAACCCTTCTCATTATATACACCGGTGGCACCATCGGAATGGTTAAAGATCCTGTTTCGGGCGCTTTGCAGCCCTATCATTTTGAAGATATCTACAAACTGATGCCGGTTCTTCAAAATTTCGATTATAAACTGCAGTCCGTTTCTTTCAATCCTCTGATTGACTCCTCCAATGTAACTCCATCTTTTTGGGTAAAACTGGCAACTGTTATTGAAGAAAATTATGAAAAATACGATGGATTCGTGGTTTTACATGGCACAGATACCATGTCGTATTCAGCCTCGATGCTTAGTTTTATGCTCGAAAGCCTGAACAAACCGGTCATTTTTACAGGATCTCAATTACCAATGGGCGTAGTGCGTACCGATGGTCGCGATAACTTTATCAATGCCATCGAAATTGCTGCTGCCCAAATTGGCGGAAAGCCTATGGTCCCTGAAGTGGCTATCTATTTCGAAAACAAACTGATGCGCGGCAACCGGACCAGCAAATTCAATGCCGAGAACTTTAATGCATTTCTTTCGGGCAACTATCCTACGTTGGCAGAAGTTGGAGTTCATATCAGGTATAATACCGAAATGATCCTGAAACCCGGCAACGCTAACATTAAAGTTCACAAAAAGCTTGACAACAGTGTATTAATATTGAAATTATTTCCCGGAATTGCTGAAATTGTAGTAAAAAATGCGCTTCACATCGAAGGACTCAGAGGCGTTATTCTTGAAACATACGGAGCCGGTAACGCTCCCACAGATGCCTGGTTTATTGCTGCTTTATCGCAAGCAATCGAAAAAGGGATCATAGTATATAATGTCACCCAATGCAAAGGCGGTGCCGTAGAAATGGGCAAATACGAAACAAGTATCTCGCTTAGTCGTATCGGTGTTATTGGCGGCTCTGACATTACCACCGAATCAGCTATTGCCAAAATGATGTACCTGCTTGGAGAAGGCTACAGCCAGGTTGAAATCAAAAGATTGCTACAGCTGTCTTTACGGGGAGAACTAACCGTATAAATCACCCGGGAACAAGAATCTCCGAGTGAGACCATAAATTTCCCGAATACTCAAACTTTTTGAGGGAAACAAAAACTTGTGCAAACAGGACAATAAGTTTCAATTTGAAAAAGAACAATTAGATCCGGTCATTAAAATTTATTACATATAGTTGTATTTCTGATTGTTACAAATTTTGGCAACATTATTGATTATTATCTTCACTGTTACCGATTAAGAATAAACTTATTAACTCACCTAACTTATTACAGCCTTGGAAACAAATTCAGCAGTAAGCAACAGTATCAGCATGCGGGCACAGGTTGCCCAGAGTAAAGGCACTGAATGGATGGTGTCGAATTATAATGAATGGCAGCAGCGCTCCCCTTTGCCTGAAATGCCTGAAAATAACACCCAACCTTTAATGCGATTGGTCAGCAAATTGGCTCAAAAAGAGAGACAAATGAACAGTATTGTTGCACTTTCATTCCGATCAATAGTATTAATTATTGGATTAATAATGTCTTTTAGAGGCAGGTAGTCCAATTTCCACAGAAATTAACAACAGAACAATCTTGTCCGCCTTTTGGGGCGAAGTAAACAGTTTTGTGATCCTTATCATATTGCTGTTTTATAAAACATACCTGGCTCATCCGGGGCAAATCTAGCTTTGAGCTTTAAGGTAATTACGAAAAACTTCATGTTAATCATTCAGCGCGGCGCATCGAAAGGGTGCCGTGCTGTTTTGTGTTCCCGGCTTTACAATTGAAAACATGAAAATATTTCAGTTAGCAAGAGCAAAATGTTAGTTTATCAAAAACTATTCACAGTATTTCATTTAAAAATATAATCATACAGGTATTCTACCTCTTTGTTCGGGCAATGAATACTATATGACATGTAAAACCTCACCTTTGAACCCCGAATCTAATTCAGTTACTAATAAATATTCCGGTTCTGCTTTCCACCTCTATAGATTTTTCATAATTTAGCCCATAAATTAAAGCATATGCAGGAAATTTTTAATGAACTGAAAACAGTTATTGAACAAGGCATTCCGGCGGTTTTATGCGTGGTAACCGAAACTACAGGTTCCACTCCGCGAAAGGCCGGATCAAAAATGCTGGTATTTCAGGATGGCACCATAAAAGGTACTGTTGGAGGCGGAAGTATTGAGTTTCAAACGATTCAGGATGCCCTGAAAATCATTTCCTACGGTACGCCATTTTCAAAACGCTTTCATCTAGAAGAGGATCTGAAAATGCATTGCGGAGGAAGTATGGAAATATATTTTGAGCCTATCGGATGCCTGCCCAAACTCTATATTTTCGGCGGAGGTCATATTGGAAAAGCACTTGCCGGTTATGCAATCGGGCTCGGATTCCGTCCGTTTGTTTTCGACCAGAGGGAAGGAATTTTCGATGAGTGGAATTTGTCCGGTGTAGAAACACAGAATGGTGATTTACTTCAAATAATTGACTCACTCGTATTTGACATTAATACATACATCGCTATCGTAACGCACAAACACGAGTTCGACGAAACGGTTCTGCTAGCCTGTCTTCAGCATGAATATGCTTACCTTGGAATGATAGGCAGCAAACGTAAAGTAGCTGAAATCAGGAAAAGCGCATTAGAAAACCATACTATTCCGGAAGCAAAACTCCAAAGAGTAGATATGCCGATAGGTATTGCTTTTGCAGCGGAAACGCCAGCTGAAATTGCTATCAGTATCATGGCAAAGATGATAGATGTGAAAAATACCCTTAAAAAATCATGAGTTCCCAACACAATAAAATCCAGTTTGTATTAAACGACAAAGTTATTTCTGTTGATTTTAATGCAAATACTGAGATAAACCCCACTACAACGGTACTCAACTACCTGCGTTCCCTGCCTGGCCATAAGGGAGTTAAGGAAGGTTGTGCCGAAGGCGATTGCGGTGCCTGTTCGGTGGTAATTGCTGAAAATCACGAGGGTAAACTAACATATAAAACCATCGACAGTTGCCTGGTATTTTTACCCATGATCCATGGCAAACAGCTGATCACGGTCGAAAACTTGACCGACTCCGGTACCCTACATCCTGTTCAGCAGGAAATGGTAAATCATAACGGAAGCCAGTGCGGGTATTGTACTCCGGGAGTAGTGATGTCGATGTTTGGCCTGTATAAAAATCATCACAAGCCCGAACGGAAAGTTATTGAAGATGCATTTACAGGAAATCTTTGTCGTTGCACCGGCTATCAGCCTATAATTAAAGCAGCCGAACATGCCTGCTCTTGTGTTGATAAGGATAAATTTAAACTTCATGAAGCAAAAATTGCCGCCCTGCTCGCTGAAATAAACCAGGATAAATCAACAGTTGAAATCTCAACACCAAGCCAAAAGTATTACAAGCCGCTTACTTTAACGGATGCTCTTGAATTGAGAAAAAAATACCCGGATTTAATTATTGTTGGAGGAGCTACTGATACCGCATTGCGTCAAACCAAGAGAAGAGAATTTTTACACGAAATTCTTGATATATCAGATATCGAAGAACTTAAGTATTTTACAGAAACCGGCAACGTCTTTGAAATTGGCTCCGGATTAAGCCTTGAAGAGTTAAAAGCGCATTCACCTGAAAAACTTCCGGCATTGCATAAAATGCTGCAGATATTCGGTTCGCTGCAGATTCGAAACCTGGCAACACTGGGAGGAAATATTGGTTCTGCATCCCCCATCGGCGATATGCTGCCTTTGCTTATTGCATATAAGGCAAAAGTGAAATTACAATCGATTGATCATGAAAGACTTATACCTATTGGAGAGTTTATCAAAGGCTATCGCTTAACTGATATTCGATCCGACGAACTGATTACCGCTATGCATATTCCAAAGTTTGCTGCCAATACTTATGTTCGGTCCTACAAAGTTTCGAAACGCAAAGACCTTGATATTTCGACTGTTAGCGGAGGTTTTTCGGTGCAGCTTGAAGATGGGTTTGTAAAAGAAATTATTCTTGCCTTTGGAGGAATGGCCGACCAGCCAAAGCGTACTGCCGAAACAGAGCACTATCTTATGTGGAAACCCTGGGCCAGGGCAACGGTTGAACATGCCATGAAGATACTCTTGCATGATTTCTCCCCTTTAAGTGATGCCCGCTCCGGTGCAGAGTACCGCGGTCTTGTAGCCGGCAATCTGCTATTGAAATTTTATGTGGAAACTTCAACTGCCGGGTTATGAAAACAGCAGACTTAAAACACGACAGCGCTATCAAACATGTAACCGGGCAATCGGTTTACGTAAACGACATTGCTGCTAACCGGCAGCTGGTCGGAAGGGTTGTTTATAGCACTGAAGCCCATGCACGGATCAGTTTACTTGATACAAAAGCGGCTGCTGAACTAAAAGACATTGTTGCGATTCTAACATACAAAGATATTCCGGGTAAAAATCAGATGGGGCCCGTGATTCACGATGAACTTTGCCTCGCTATTGATGAGGTTACTTTTATCGGGCAAGCTATCGTTCTGATTGCAGCCGAAACGGAGGAAGTAGCTATTAAAGCTGAAAAACTACTCCGCATTGAATTTGAGGAACTCGATACTATTTTGGATCTTCATGAAGCCATTGCCGAAAACAGCCTGATTGCGCCTCCCCGCCTGATTGAATGCGGAAATGTAGACGAAACTTTAAAGTCAGCGCCACATGTTATTTCGGGTGAACTCGAATCAGGTGCGCAGGAGCATTGGTACCTCGAAACGCAATCGGCACTGGCTATTCCGGGCGAAGGAAAAGAGATGCTTATCCACGCTTCAAGTCAGAATGCGGCCGAAACCCAGGCCATAGTTGCCGAAGTGCTTGGAATTTCGAAAAACGAAGTGGATGTTGAAGTACGTCGGATGGGCGGAGCTTTCGGCGGAAAAGAAACCCAGGGAAATCATGTAGCAGCATGGGCAGCCTTGCTTGCCTTTACAACACGACGACCTGTCGGAATTCACCTTTTCCGCGACGACGACCAGAAAATGACCGGCAAACGTCACCGCTTTCTTTCAAAATACCAGGTAGGATTTAATGAGGAAGGAAAAATACTTGTGTATTCCGTCGAACTGAATTCCGATGCCGGAGCCTCTACCGACCTCAGCCGGGCCATTCTTGAACGGGCAATGCTTCATGCCGAAAACTCCTATTTTATTCCGAATTCGAGAATCATCGGCAACGCCTTCAGAACAAACCTTCCTTCGAATACTGCCTTCCGCGGTTTTGGAGGTCCGCAGGGTATAGCCGTTATTGAAACGGCAATCGATAAAATAGCGCGTTACCTTAAAAAGGATCCTGCTGAAATACGTAAGCTTAACTTTTACGGAATCAATGAGGGAAATACCACTCCTTACGGAGAAACTGTTGTAAATAATCGCCTGCACCTGATGTATGACCAGCTTCTCACTTCGTCACAGTATAGTGAACGCAGGAAATCCATTGCTGGTTTCAACGAGGATCACGAATTTGTTAAACATGGAATTTCACTCACTCCTGTAAAATTCGGTATTTCATTTACTACCGCTTTTCTCAACCAGGCCGGTGCTCTCGTAAATATTTACACCGATGGGACTATAGCTGTAAACCACGGCGGAACTGAAATGGGGCAAGGTCTGCATACCAAAATTCTTGGGATTGCTGCAGATGAATTCGGCGTGTCACCCGGAATCATCAAAATTAACCCGACCAATACCTCAAAAGTCCCTAATGCTTCCGCTACCGCAGCCTCCTCAGGCAGCGACCTCAACGGAATGGCTGTTAAAATTGCCATCGAAAAACTGAAAGCCAGGCTTTCGGAAGTTGCTATTGAAGAACTGAAACTTAAATTGAATACCGTTGAAATCTCAGCTCAACAGCTTGTTTTTGCAGAAAATTCTGTTTTCGCTGTTTCCTATCCGGAAGAAAAAATCTCTTTCCGGTATTTGGTAAATAAAGCATATATGAGCCAGGTGAGCCTGAGCGCAACAGGTTTTTACAAAACTCCCGGAATCCATTTCGACCGCGAATTGGGCCAGGGAAATCCATTTTATTATTATGCCTATGGAATGGCAGTTTCTGAAGTGGAGGTTGATGTATTAACCGGTGAATATAAGCTTTTGCGAAGCGATATTTTACACGATGTAGGCGATTCGCTGAACCCGGGCATTGATATCGGCCAGATTGAAGGAGGCTTTATACAAGGCGTAGGTTGGGTTACAACAGAAGAAGTAAAGTGGGACAAAAAAGGCCACCAGCTTACACACTCGCCTGATACCTATAAAATACCAACGGTAAATGATATTCCGGATATTTTTAATGTTGAACTGTTATCCGGCTACCCGAACGAAGGCACCATCCGCAAAAGCAAAGCCGTAGGCGAACCTCCTTTGATGCTTGCATTTTCGGTATGGCTTGCTATAAAAGATGCTGTTTCGGCAGTTGGAAACCATGAATTTGAACCTTCTTTTTCGTTGCCTGCAACAGCTGAAGTCGTACTTTTAAGTATTGAAGAAATTAAAAAGAAGGGGTTAGGGATTGGGGGTTAAGGTTTAGGAAATGAATTCCTCCTCCCCCATCTTCGAAAAATGTCAAAACTAAAAAAAATGAATAATGAATATCGAACAAGGTATACTGAATAATGAAGTTTAACGGGAATTAAATTCGTGAAAAAAGTTTCGAAATACTTAAACTTCAGACTTCATAATTCCTTGTTCATTATTCGATATTTTTAAACTCCCACAAAAAATATTCTAACATAAAATAAACAAATATTGTTTTTCGGCACTAAAGCCCAACCACTAAAACCTAAACCCTTATCATGCAAGATATTTATCAAAAAATCAACGAACTCTCTCACAAGTACCGCGACTACACAGCACAAAATCTTTCCAAACTGGTTCAGATAAAATCGACCAGCATGTACGAAAAAGATGTTCAGCTGGAGCTGAAACGCCAGATGGAAGAAGCCGGTTTCGACGAAGTCCGCATCGACGGACTTGGAAATGTAATCGGTCGCATCGGAAACGGGAAACGAACCCTAGCCATCGATGGACATATGGACACTGTGGATGTTGGGAATGCAGCAAACTGGAATTTCGACCCGTTTAGCGGCGAAATAAAAGATGGTTTTGTTCACGGGCGTGGCACCGTGGATCAGAAAGGCGGTCCTGCAGCAGCAGTTACCAGCGGGCGAATCCTTAAAGAACTGGGTTTCGACCGCGACCTGACAGTTTTGGTTGTTGGCACCGTTATGGAAGAAGACTGCGATGGTCTTTGCTGGAAATATATTGTTGAGGAAGAAAACATACGACCTGATTTTGCCATCAGTACCGAACCCACAAACCTGAATATTTATCGTGGACACCGCGGGAGGATGGAAATTTTAGTCAGATTTAAAGGTCTTTCGTGTCATGGAAGTGCTCCCGAACGCGGCGTAAACGCTATTTATATGGCTGCCCGTGCCGCTCTCGAAATTGAAAAACTCAATGAACGACTGGGAACTGATGATTTTCTGGGTAAAGGTTCAGTTACTATTTCGGAAATCAAATCAGGAAGCCCGTCGCTGTGTGCCGTTGCAGATTATGCCCAGTTCCACCTCGACCGCCGATTGACATGGGGCGAAACCAAGGAAAGTGCCGTAGCTGAAATACAGGAAATTATTAAAGATATGGATGCCACCGTTGAAGTGTTGTATTACGAAGAAGTGGCTTATACAGGTTTGAAATATGGTATGGAGAAATACTATCCTACCTGGAAAATTCCGGCAGAACATACCGCTGTAACCACCGGTGTTGAAGCATATAAACAGCTCTTTGGTAAAGATCCTATTGTTGACAAATGGACATTTTCGACAAACGGCGTGACGATAAACGGGTATTATGGAATCCCAATAATAGGTTTTGGTCCCGGGAACGAAGTATTTGCCCATGCACCCAATGAAAAAGTCCCGATCGATCACCTCGAAACGGCGGCAGCATTTTATGCGGCGTATGCGTTTCTGATTTAACAATTACTTATAAATAATATTCCACTCGAAATTGGCAAATTCTGTCACGCTGAGCGGAGTCGAATCGACCGTTTACTATTTCCCATTTACCATACAAATCTCCCATGAAATCATTCAACCAAATACTAGAAACTATACATCAGCTGAAATCCAACTTATATGCCAACGATTTCCTGCTTACCTGGGACAAAACCGAAGACGAACTCAAACAAACTCTTCTGGTCGCCGAAGCGCTAAAATTCCTGCGCGATCATAATATTTCCGCGAAAGTCTTCGATTCGGGGCTTGCTGTTTCAAATTTCAGGGACAACTCAACCCGTACACGATTTTCTTTTGCCTCGGCATGTAACCTCTTAGGCCTCGAAGTACAAGACCTGGACGAAGGCAAATCCCAGATTGCCCATGGCGAAACCGTTCGCGAAACAGCAAATATGATCAGCTTTTTAACTGATGTTATTGGCATACGTGACGATATGTTTCTGGGCGAAGGCCATACCTATATGCAGGAAGTTGGAAGTGCGCTGGATGATGGATTTAAGAGCGGCGTTCTGCCTCAACGTCCCGGTATTGTTAACCTGCAATGCGATATCGACCATCCTACTCAAGCTATGGCCGACCTCATGCATCTGGCAGACTATTACGGTGGCCTCGAAAATCTGAAAGGTAAAAAAATCGCTATGACCTGGGCTTATTCTCCAAGTTATGGTAAACCTTTGTCGGTTCCCCAGGGAATTATTGGTTTAATGACGCGTTTCGGAATGGAAGTGGACCTGGCTTATCCCGAAGGTTATTCCCTGATTGAGGACGTAGTTGATCTCGCCGGTAAAAATGCTACTGCATCAGGCGGGAAATTCCGTGTGGTTAACAGTATGGACGAGGCTTTCCGCGATGCCGATATTGTATATCCTAAAAGCTGGGCGCCTTTCTCGGTAATGCAACGCCGTACACAATTGCTGAAAACCAGCGATAAAGACGGGCTCAAATCTCTTGAACAGGAATGCCTGGCCAACAATGCCCGTTTCAAAGGCTGGGAATGTACCGAAGAAAAAATGAAACTAACCAAAGAAGGGAAAGCCTTGTATATGCATTGTCTGCCGGCTGATATTTCAGGCGTTTCGTGTAAGGAAGGCGAAGTAGCTGAATCTGTGTTCGACCGCTATCGTATTGAAACCTATAAGGAAGCAGGCTTTAAACCCTATATTATCGCAGCCATGATTTTTAATAACAAATTCAAAGATGCTGCAGGGATATTGAATAAGCTGAACGAGAGAGGAATGAAACGGATTTTTTAAAAGTAATTCCATATTCAATCTCAACCCTGACAGGTTATCAAGCCTTGTCAGGGTTTTTTAATCTATGCTGTTGAATCCCCAGCCATTTCCTTTAAAGTAAACTACCTCATTAATTCCGGCTTCTTTTAACAGTGAAAATCCATACTCAAATTCACCATCAATTTCATGATGTTTATGCGCATCGGAATTTAACATTACCGGAATTCGCATTTCCTTAATTTGCTTCAGAATATCAAGCCCGGGATATGTAGTTTCTGAGCGTTGTTTGTATATGCCTCTGGTATTTACTTCAACAATAATATCGCGATCCTGAATCAGTGCAAGCGTTTCATTAATCAGATCTTTATACCACAATTCATCTTCCTTAAAAAACCGGTTACGGTTATGCATTTTTATCTTGTCGAAATGACCGATGATATCGAATTGCTGTGTTTCGATCATTTCATTTAATTGGTTGTAATAAGTGGTAACTGCTTTCTTAATATCCGCACCAAATAATTCATTCAGTCCCTTGTCGTATGTTTTGTAGTCGGGCCCGTCGGTAAACCAAAGTTCATCTTTATCGGCTGGTCGAACCAGATGTACCGAACCGATCAAATAATCCAGCTTGTATTCAGCTTTTACTTTCGAAAAATTTTCCGACATGCCGGGAATATAATCCATTTCCATGCCCGAATAAATGGCAATCTGTCCCGAATACTTCTGTTTCAAAGAGTTCATCAGCGCGATATACTCTTCTTTGTTTTCTTTCTTAAATGAAAACGTGTTCTCGAAAGGCAATGGAGAATGTTCAGTAAAACCCAGAAGGTTAAATCCTTTTTCAATGGCAGATAATACATATTCTTCCGGCTGTGAAGAACCGTCGGAGTAAAGGCTATGGGTGTGGTGGTTGGTGAGCATAGGGAATTTCGGCTGTCGGATTTATGATGTCGGATTGGGTCCCGATAGCTATCAGGATTGGGTTTTGAGATTTGAGGCTTTACTTCGTTGAAACTATCTTATATACCTTATCATTCCTTCGAACTGCTCTGCTTACCGGGAATGTCGGATTCTCACCTTTAACAGCTATCTCGCAGGGTTGCTCATTTTTAACCAAACCGGAAACTACTGCTTCGTAAACGCCGGTTGTCGGCCCGATAATTTCGATCTGGTCGCCGTTCGAAATATCGTGTGAATCCATCCGTATATGGGCGATACCTAGTTTCCCAAAGTAATTGGCAACCAACCCGACGTATATTTTCTTTGTAGTTGCCAATGAGCCATGCACCGACGACCATTCACCCAGTTTGCTACCCATATAATAGCCTTCCCAGAAACCGCGGTTATAAACGGTTGCCAACTCTTTGTCCCAGCGCTCCACATTTTCGGGTGTAAATTCCCCGCTAAAATATGCACTTACCGCTTCGCTGTAACAGCGCGTAACCGTTTTCACATATTCCGGCGAACGGCCGCGACCTTCAATTTTAAGTACAGTTACCCCGGCATCCAGGACTTTGTCGAGCAACTGTATGGTTTTCAAATCCTTTGGCGACATGATATATTCATTGTCAATCTCAAGCTCTACTTCGCTGTCCTTGTCTTTTACATGATACGCCCTTCGGCAATCCTGCAGACAGGCACCGCGGTTGGCCGAAATATTATGATTATGCAGGCTCAGGTAACATTTGCCGCTTACGGCCATGCATAATGCACCATGGACAAAAATTTCGATTTTAATCAGTTCACCTTCCGGCCCGCAGATGTTCTGTTCCCTGATTTGACGGGTTATGACAGCTACCTGTTCCAGCGTAAGTTCACGGGCAGTAACCATTACATTGGCATAGCGCGAATAGAATTTCACCGCCGAAATATTGGTAATATTGCATTGCGTCGAAATATGAATTTCAACTCCCTGTTCTTTAGCATATTCAAGTACTGCAAGGTCGGAAGCGATAATGGCAGTTATACCGTTGACTTTAGCGGCATCAATGGTACGCTGAACTTCTTCAATTTCCGAATCAAAAATAACCGTATTCATCGTGAGGTAGCTTTTCACATTGAACTGACGACCTATACGGGTGATTTTAGCAAGATCATCGAGTGTAAAATTCACACTGGAGCGTGCGCGCATATTAAGTTTACCAACTCCAAAATATACCGATCCCGCGCCACCTTGTATGGCAGCCATCAATGACTCGTACGAGCCCACGGGCGACATGATTTCTATTTCTTGTATGGGCATATTGAAAATTTGTGCAAAGGTAGATGATTTTCAGCTTCTGCTCCTTGGGTGGGGCCAAGTTAGCACTTGAGGCGGCTTCATTTTAAGAAGAAGTACCGTAAAGTCTAATATTGCTTGCGGATATAACACATTTTCTTTGAGTTCCACTTATTATTTATCAACACTTACATTAAAAATATCAAATTGAATTACATTTGTACAAACAATAAAATTTTAATCCAATAATTATGGCACGAGGTATCAACAAAGTAATTCTGGTAGGGAACCTGGGTAAAGATCCTGAAGTTCAAACATTTGACACATATAAAAAAGCTGCTTTTTCGCTGGCTACAACGGAATATTCGCGTGACAGGGAAGGGAATGAAGTTCAACATACCGAATGGCACAATATTGTAATGTGGCGTGGCCTTGCTGAAATTGCAGAACAGTACCTTCGTAAAGGCAACCAGGTATATATCGAAGGTAAAATACGAACCCGCTCATTTGATGGTAAAGACGGAACAAAAAAATATATTACTGAGGTTCAGGCCGACAACCTTGTTTTATTGGGTGGCCGTAAAGACGGGGGTAACGATAGTACCAATCAGCCACAGTCAGCCAATCCGATTGCACATCCGGCACAGCCTGTTGTTCCGCCAATAACGGAACCTTCGGCGCAACAAGATGATCATGATGATCTTCCATTCTGATTTATTTTATAGTTAATAATAAGCGGGCGAACATGGTTCGCTCGTTTATTTTATGCTTTTACTATCTTTGCATCTTAAAATCAATTACTTCACACCGTGGCCGACCCACTTCCTGATGCGTTTCACGCATATATTTTATTAAATTTAAATACATCTGATCTGGCTTCTTCAGCCGGCCTGATTGCCGGATTGCTTAGCGTAGTTGCATTGTTATTGTGTTCTGCTGCGGCATCGGCTTCCGAAACAGCATTCTTTTCCTTATCGCCCTCACATCTGAATGAGATACGATCGTCGAAGACACATGTAAATAAACGGATAGTGCATTTGCTTGAAAATTCCAAGCTATTATTGGCAACCATTCTTATAGCCAATAACCTGGTAAACGTAGGTATTGTAATCCTATCAACATTCCTGGTAAACCATTATATTGATTTTTCTTCGAATCCGTTCGTTGGTTTTCTTTTCCAGGTAATAATTATTACTTCAGTATTGCTGTTGCTGGGTGAAATCATACCTAAAGTAATGGCGACCCGTAAACCGGTAAAGATTGCTTCATTTCTGGCCACTCCATTGAGTATCATGCAAAAGATATTATATCCTTTCAGCATTTTTTTGGTGAGTTCAACCAGGTTTATCGACAAGCAGTATGCGCACAAATATCACAACATTACCCTCGACGATATTTCGAATGCCATCGATATTACTGCTGATGGGAAAGTAGATGATGAGGACCGTAAGATTATGAAAAGCATAACCCGGTTTGGAGATATAAATGCCCGCGAGATCATGAGTCCAAGGGTCGATCTTACTACTCTTGATGACTCACTTCCGTTCAATAAAGTTCAAAAGATAATTATCGAGTCGGGCTATTCGCGGATACCGGTTTACAACGATACACCGGATACAATTACAGGAATTTTGTATATCAAGGATCTGCTCCCATACCTGTCAAAAGCTGACGCTTTCGATTGGAAAGCACTGGTAAGACCTCCTTTTTTCATTCCCGAAAACAAGCCCATTAACGACCTGTTGCAGGAGTTCCAGGATAAAAAGATTCATATGGCTGTGGTAGTCGACGAATACGGCGGAACATCCGGAATTATTACCCTCGAAGATATTATTGAAGAAATTGTTGGAGAGATTAACGATGAATTTGATATAGAAGCGGACAATACTTTCTTTTCGAAGATTGATGATCAGACCTATGTTTTCGAAGGTAAAACCACTATCAACGATATGTGCCGTGTTCTTGGTATCGACGACCGTATTTTCGACGAGGCTAAGGGCGAAAGTGAATCACTGGCAGGACTGATACTCGAACTTGCAGGCAAAATGCCTGCATCAGGTGAGACTTTCACATTGGGCGAATTTGCATTTCGCGTTGAATCCGCAGATAAACGTAGGATTAAAAAAGTTAAAATAATTTCTCCGTCTGAAAATAAGGATCCTGAATAAGTCAGAAGCGGAAAACTGCTTCCGATAAGTTTGTTGAATCCTAGCTTCTCAGTTTCTGGCGATGCTTTTTAAGAGGCAATAATCAACAACACACTTCGTTTTAAAACTCATAACTTTTTTAAAATGCCTTTTCGTAAAAAATCCTCATTCCCGGCAAAGTATAATAAATCAAGCTCTGCGGTTATTTTATTATTTGTAATGATCACCGGCATCATGGTTATGCCTTCGTGTAACAACGAATACACTCCAAAACCACGTGGGTATTTCCGGATCGCACTCCCTGAAAAAAAATACATTCTTCTCGATTCTATTTATCCCTACACGTTTGAATATCCTGCGTATGCGCGGATAACGAATGATCCGCTTTCGCCCGATGAAAAAAACTGGATTAATATCGAAATGCCTGTTTTTCATGGTCGTATCCATATTAGCTATAAACCACTAACTGATAAAAACAGCTTGATCAAGTACACAGAAGATACCCGTACACTCGCGCTTAAACATATGTCAAAATCCAGCGGGATAAGGAATATTGCCATCAACGATCCAAACCGTAAACTGTATGGCCTGGTTTATGAAATTAACGGCATGGGTGCTGCTTCTCCGTACCAGTTTTATCTCACCGACAGCACAACACATTGGCTACGGGGATCACTTTACTTTGATGCTATTCCTAATAATGATTCGCTTGCTCCTGTTATCGAATTTGTAAAAACAGATATACAGCACATTTTCGAAACCATGCACTGGAAGTGACAGGTCCTATTTTTTCCGTTTAATTATAAATGGTATTTACCTAAGTGCCGCCAACACTATACCGGTTGTTGGTTATTTATGCTGTGTGACTTTGTAATTATGCCTCAATGCTTAAAACAAAAACAAACTGGCGATCGTTACCTGAAAGTTAAATGAAAAAGCATTTTAAATACTTCTTTCACAGAAGAATGGTTAACTGATAATTCCCTTTTTCGACTCAACCTACATGAAGTTAACAAGATAAACCGTACTTTTGCACCTCTTTAACAAGATC